>CAZLNF010000139.1:0-4722 GCA_964560885.1 uncultured Actinomyces sp.
AAGGCATCGAAGGTCTTGCCGGGCTTCAGCGCCGTCCAGCGCAATGCCACGGCGTACTCGCTCCCCGGATCACCCACCTCGGCGTAGCCCGGCGCGGGGACAGGCGCCTCGGCGCCGATGGTCGCGTAGTTCTCCCCCGCTTCGAGGACATCGGAGATGATCGGACCCGACTCCGTGGAGCGGATCGTGATGTCGACGGGATCGCCGCCCGCCACCTGGATGCGCTCGGTGCGCACCTCGAGTGGCACGAGCTCGCCGTCGTACTCATAGGCATCGCCCTCGACCTTGGTGAGCACGAGGTCGGTGACATCGGGACCGGTGTTGGTGAATCCCCAGGCGAAGCGATCCGTGTGCCCGATGAAGACACCGGGCAGACCCGCCATGGTCCAGCCACCCACCGCGACGGGGCACTCCGGCGTGACGGTGCGGCAGCGCAGGTTGGCCTGGTACCACAGGCTCGGCATGCTCGGCGCGAGGTGCGGATCGTTGGCGAGGATCGGCTTGCCCGTGGAGGTGTGGCGGCCGTCGACCGCCCAGGAGTTGGAGCCGATGCCCTTTCCTGCAGGCCCTGTCCACGGATCCAGCAGCGCGGACGCCGCGAGCACGCCCTCGAGCGTGTCCGCGATGCCCGGCAACTCCTCGGGGTCGACACGCATCGCCGCCGCTGCGGCCGTCGGCCCCACGGCCGCGGGTTCATAGGCATCCCCGGTGACGGTGCCGCCCTCGACGATGGGCCGGTGGCGCTCGAAGGGGTACGGCGGGAAGACCTGCTCGGCCTGCTCGACGGACGTCGCTGCCGCGAGCACGACGCGATAGATCTCATCGGTCATGTTGCCGCGCAGGTCCCATGCCAGGGCCTTGAGCCAGGCGACCGAGTCCGCCGGCGTCCACTCTTCGATCATGTAGCCGGGATTGGTCAGCCCGAGTACGGCGTATTCCAGGCTGATGTCGGACTTGGGACGGTCCGCGAGGTAGGCGTTGACCCCCGCGGCGTAGGAGTCGAGCATGAGCCGCGAGGTGTCGTTGAGCAGCGGCACCTCCTGCTCGGCGATTCGACGCCAGCCGAGGGTGCGCAGGAAAGCATCGGTGGGCACCTGGCTCTCGCCGAACATCTCCGACAGTCGGCCCGCGGTGATGTGACGGCGCACGTCCATCTCCCAGAAGCGATCCTGCGCGTGCACGAATCCCTCGGCGAACATCAGGTCCGCGAGGCTGTCGCCGTAGATCGTGGGAATGCCGAGCTCGTCGCGGACAACGTCGACCGGTGCACTCAGCCCCGCCACAGCGATGGTGCCGTCGGTCTGCGGCCAACTGCGCTTGACGGTCCACTGCAGGAAGGACGAGAGCGTGGCAAGGATGAGCACCAGGATGATCGCGATGATCCCCAGGACCCAGGGCCAGCGGCGACGCTTGGTGGTCGCTGGGGCTGGTACCGGGGCAGCAGCGGTGTCGGTCACCGGGCCAGCGTAGGACTCAGGAGCCCTGCGCGGATGCCCAATTCACTCTCCGCTGCCGTGCGTGACCAGGCATCGGCCTGCTCGCGTGACACGACATCGCCGTGCGCCACGACCTGGAGGACCAGACCGTCGAGCAGCGACAGGATGCGCCACGCACTCGCATCCGGATCCGGGCACACCATCACGCCCGCATCGACTCCTTCACGGATGATCCCCGCGAGGGCGCGCTGCCACTCTTCATTGAGTCGACGCGACGTACGCCGCAGCGCGGGACGGCGTGCGGCCTCCGCCCAGGCATCGAGCCAGATCTGCATGCCGAAGTCGCCGCTGCCATCGCGCAGACCCCGGTCATAGGTGTCGAAGAAGATCGCGAGCCTCTGCACCGGAGTGCTGCCAAGCGCGATGGCGTCGAGCACCTCGACGAGGTCGGCCCGCGCTGCTTGCTCGAAGGCCTCGGCAAGCAACTCGTCCATCGATGCGTAGTAGTGGTGGATGAGGCCACTCGACGTGCCAAGCTCGGCGGCTACGTCGCGGACCGTCGTCCCGGCGATGCCATTGCGGGCCATGACCGCACGCGTGGCGGCCACGATGGCGGCTCGGCGTTCGTCGGGGCTCATGCGCGGCATGCGAGAACGCTAAACCCTATTGCGCAGATGTCCAATAGGCATCTAGTCTGGCTCGCGTGCCGGGCGGCGCCCCCCGCCGCCCGGCACCTCGCATCCCCGGGAGGCCCCATGCTCAAGCAGACCCCATTCCATCCGCGCCTTGCCGAGCTGAGCCAGTCGCAGGCCTGGGGGAATTGGGCGGGTTACCTCTCCGCCATGCGCTACGACCTGTCCACGAAGCACGAGTACTTCGGCGTGCGCAACGGCGCGGGCTTCTTCGATACCTCTCCCCTGCATAAGTACTGGATCCGTGGCCGCGACGCAGAGAAGTTCCTCTCCTACGCCTTCGCGCGTGACATCCGCACGCTCAAGCCCGGTCGCGCGCAGTACACCATCTGGTGCGATGACGCCGGCTACGTCATGGAAGACGGGGTCATCTTCCGCTACTCCTCCGATGAGTTCCTCCTCACCGCGGCGGAGCCCAATCTCGGTTACCTTCGCCAGCTCGCCCGCCCCTTCGAAGTCGAGGTCATCGACTGCAGCGAGGACTACGCGTCCCTGGCGATCCAGGGACCGCGCTCACGCGCCATCCTCGAGGCGCTCACACCCGATATCTCCGAGCTGCGCTACTTCGGCTTCGCCGAGACCAAGATCGCCGACACACCGGTGACCGTGAGCCGCACCGGCTTCAGCGGTGACCTCGGCTACGAACTCCTCATCCCCGCCGGCGACGCACTGCGCGTCTTCGACGCCCTGATGGACGCCGGGCGCCCCCACGGCCTGCGCCCCTACGGCGACGAGGCCCTCGGCATGACGCGCATCGAGGCGGGTCTGCCGCTCATCGGCGTCGAGTTCAGCTCGAGCCGCTTCGCCTTCACCGCGGACGAGCGCTTCACCCCCGACGAGCTCGGCCTCGGCTGGCTCCTCAAGGGGATCGACGATCCGACGCGCCCCTTCATCGGCCGCGACGCGATCATCCGCGAGCGCATGGAGGGCACCTCGCGCTGGCGCACGGTCGGCATCACGGTGTCATGGCAGGACTACTACGACCTCTTCACAAGCCACGGACTCCTCGCCGAGCCCGATGAGATCCCCGTGCCCTGGGACACGATGATCTACAACGACAAGGACAAGCGGATCGGCTACGCCACGAGCTTCATGTACTCCCCCGTGCTGCAGCGACATGTCGGCATCGCGCGCGTCAAGCCCAAGTACGCCGAGCCGGGCACCGAGGTCTTCATCGAGCAGACGGTCAACCACGAGTACATCAACGTCCGCGCCACTGTGACGACGCTGCCGTTCTACAACCCCGAGAGGAAGACGGCCTGACATGTCAGAGACTCATGCCTACGACGCGATCGTGATCGGGGGAGGCCACAACGGCCTCACCAACGCCGCCTACCTCGCCCAGGCCGGGAAGCGCGTCCTCGTGCTCGAGCAGCGCCACCTGGTGGGCGGTGCTGCCATCACCGAGGAGCTCCGTCCGGGCTTCAGCTTCACGACCTTCTCCTACGCCCTGAGCCTGCTGCGACCGGAGATCATTCAAGAGCTCGACCTCGTGCGCTTCGGCTTCATGCCGCTCTACATGCGCTCGCACTTCGCCCCCATGGACAACGGCGACTACTTCCTCACCGGGCCCGATGCCGCGGTCAATCGCGCCGAGATCGCCCGGCACTCCAAGGCCGACGTCGATGGCATGGAGCGCTTCCAGCACGACACGGCCCGCGTCAAGCAGTTCATCCGGCCGCTCTTTGACAGCATCCCGCCGAATCTCTTCAGCGACGACCCTGCTGACACCGAGCGCATGGCCTGGCTGGTCAAGCACCTCGGCACCGCCGACAAGAAGCTCCTGCACGACACCGTGCGCCTGCTCACCGGCAGCATCGCCGACTTCGTCGACGACTACCTCGAGTCCGACATCATCAAGGCGACGATCTGCTCGGCCGCCTGCGTCGGCATCAAGCTGGGCCCGATGTCACCGGGCTCCGGTATCAACTGGCTCTACCTCTCCATGGGCGAGCACGACGGCTTCATGGGCGAGTGGTCCTTCCACAAGGGCGGCAACGGCGGCTTCACGCAGGTCCTCGCGCGCGCGGCGACGGCGTACGGCGCGGAGATCCGGCTCGACTCGCACGTGTCCAGCCTCATCACCGAAGGCGGGGAGGTGCGCGGCGTCGTCCTCGACGACGGCACGGAGTTCCGGGCTCCCGTCGTCGTGAGCTCACTCGATCCGCGGCGGACCTTCCTGCAGCTCGCCGATCCGCGCGAGCTGCCCGCCGATCTGGTCGAGACCATCCAGCGCTTCCGCTTCCAGGGCATCACATCGAAGGTCAACTTCGCCCTCGATGGCATCCCCTACTACCCCGCGCTCGGTGATCGCACGGACCAGTACGGCGGGTTCATCAATGTTGCGCCGACCGTGGAGTACATGGAGCGGGCTTACGATGCCGCGAAGTACGGCTGGTACAGCGAGCACCCCTATATCGATGCGTCGATCCAATCCTTCATCGATCCCGATATGGCTCCCCCTGGCAAGCACGTCATGTCCTGCTACGTGATGTACACCCCGTACCAGCTCAAGGACAGCACCTGGGATGCCCAGCGAGAGAACATGGCCGACCGCGTGCAGGCGACAATGCAGCGCTTCTTCCCCAACTTCA
>CAZLNF010000140.1:0-4719 GCA_964560885.1 uncultured Actinomyces sp.
AGGGCAAGCTCGAGATGGAGCTCGTCGTCGAGCGCGGCCGTGGCTATGTCTCGGCGACGCTCAACAAGCAGCCCGGCCAGGAGATCGGCCGCATTCCGGTTGATTCGATCTACTCACCGGTCCTCAAGGTCACCTACAAGGTCGAGGCCACGCGCGTTGAGCAGCGCACGGACTTCGACAAGCTCGTACTGGACGTGGAGACCAAGTCCTCCATGCTGCCCCGCGACGCCGTCGCCTCGGCTGGCAAGACCCTCGTGGAGCTCTTCGGACTCGCCCGCGAGCTCAATGTCGACGCCGAGGGCATCGACATCGGCCCCTCGCCCGCCGACGCCTTCGTGGCTGAGCAGCTGTCGACGCCGATCGAGCAGTTGGATCTCACGGTCCGCTCCTACAACTGCCTCAAGCGCGAGGGCATCCACACGGTGGGTGAGCTCATCGGTCGCAGCGAGGCCGATCTGCTCGACATCCGCAATTTCGGCGCGAAGTCGATTGATGAGGTCAAGGTCAAGCTCGTGACCCTGGGCCTCGCCCTCAAGGACAGCCCTCCCGGCTTCGACCCCGGTGCCGCCGTCTACTTCAGCGATGAAGATGACGATGACGACGACCTCGGCTACGTCGAGGACGAGCAGCTCTAACCGATCAGCCACCCGCGACAAGGAGTAATGACATGCCTACCCCAACCAAGGGTCCCCGCCTGGGTGGCGGACCGGCGCATGAGCGCCTGATGATGGCCAACCTGGCCACCGCGCTCTTTGAGCACGGCCGCATCACCACCACGGAGGCCAAGGCCAAGCGCCTGCGCCCCTTGGCCGAGCGCCTCATCACCTTCGCGAAGCGCGGCGACCTCGCTGCGCGACGGAGGGTGCTCACCGTGGTGCGCGACAAGGACGTCGTCCACGTGCTCTTCACCGAGATCGGTCCGCGCTACCAGACCCGTCAGGGTGGCTACACCCGCATCGTCAAGGTGGGACCCCGCAAGGGCGACAACGCGCCCATGGCTGTGATCGAGCTGGTCGAGCCTCTTGCGGAGCAGGTCGTCGCCGAGGCCACGGGCGCCACGAAGCGGGCCGCCAAGGAGAAGGCCTCCGCTCAGCCGGCCGCCGCGGCAGCCGCAACCGAGTCTCCCGCCGAGCCGGTCGCCGACGAGGTGACCGAGGTCGCCGAGGTCACCGACGAGGGGGCTGTCGAGGCCGTCGCCGATGAGGTCGTGGAGGTCTCCGAGGAGCCCGCTCCCGCTGACGACGACGCGGCCTCCGCCGAGGGCGAGAAGGCCTGACGCGCTGACCCGGCGAGTCGGCAGAGCCGCCTCTGTCGGGCCGACACGCATCGCTTGATGTAGGAAGCGGAGACTTCGCCCGGCGCGGAGATCTCCGCTTCCTGCTGTACGGAGGGGTCATGATCCGGTTGCGACTGGACCTCGCCTACGACGGGACAGAGTTCTCGGGGTGGGCGCGCCAGCCGGGGCTGCGCACTGTCCAGGGCGTGGTCGAGGGTGCTCTCGCACGCGCTCTGCGCCTCGCGGAACCACCGCAGGTCACGTGTGCGGGTCGCACCGATGCCGGGGTGCACGCTCGCGGGCAGGTAGCCCACGTCGACGTCGATGCCGCCACGGACCTGTCGTCACTCGCGCGCAGCATGCGCGGACTGCTTCCAGATGATGCCTGGCTGCTCGACATCTCGGTCGCACCCGAGGGATTTGACGCCCGCTTCGCCGCACTCTCGCGCCACTATCGCTACGTGGTCTGCGACAACCCTCAGGCGTGGGACCCGCTTCGCCGCCGGGAGGTGTTCTTGCACCCACGTGCTCTGGACCTGCCTGCCATGAATGCCGCGGCCGCACCTCTGCTAGGCGAACGCGACTTCGCCGCCGTGTGTCGTCCGCGCGAGGGGGCCTCGACGATCCGCAAGCTGCTGTCGCTGGAGTGGGCACGTGATGACGCAGGCCTCGCGGTGATGCGCGTGGGCGCCGATGCCTTCTGCCACTCCATGGTGCGGACCCTTGTCGGCCTGCTTCTGCCCGTGGGGGAGGGCCGCAGGCCGGTCTCGTGGCCCGCGGACGTCGTGGCCCGCGGGGTGCGCGACTCGGGCGTGCGAGTGATGCCCGGACACGGACTCGTGCTCGAAGAGGTGCGCTACCCCGAAGCCGCGGGCCTAGCGGCGCGCCAGGAGATCACTCGCTCGCTGCGGGGAGGCTGATCCCGGTGGGCCATATCGACGTCCAGCACGTGACGTACTCGCTGCCCGATGGGCGCGTGCTCCTCGACGATGTGAGCTTCCGTATCGGAGAAGGAGTCAAGGCCGCGCTCGTCGGTGCCAATGGTGCTGGCAAGACCACCCTGATGCGGCTCATTGCCGGCGATATCGAGGCCGAGTCGGGGAGCATCGTCACGACCGGAGGCATGGGCGTCATGCGCCAGTTCATCGGGCAGGGACGCGAGGGCACCGTGCGCGACCTGCTCCTGTCGGTATCCCCTCCCGCGCTGCGAGTTGCGGCGGCCGAGGTGGACGCCTGTGAAGAACTGCTCATGTCCACGGAAGACGCCGACACCCAGATGCGCTACGCGCAGGCGCTGGCGGATTTCGCCGATGCGGGCGGATACGACGCGGAGGTTGCCTGGGATGTGTGTTGCACCGCAGCTCTCGGAGCGGCATACGACGCCGTGAAGTGGCGTCAGGTGGACACCCTCTCCGGCGGAGAGCAGAAGCGACTCGTGCTCGAGGCGCTGCTGCGCGGGCCCGATGAGGTGCTGCTCCTGGACGAGCCAGACAACTACCTTGACGTGCCCGGCAAGACCTGGCTCGAGGAACGCATCGCTGCGAGCCCCAAGACGATCCTGCTCATTAGTCACGATCGCGAGCTGCTGCGTGCGTGCGCGACCACCGTCGTCACTGTCGAACTCGGGGCGGCGGGCAACTCCGCGTGGGTCCACGGTGGGGGCTTCGCCACATACGCCGACGCCCGTGACGATCGCATGAGCCGATTGGAAGAGCTGCATCGTCGCTGGGATGAGCAGCACCAGAAGCTCAAGGATCTCGTGCAGATGCTCAAGACGAAGGCGGCGTACAACGACGGTCTTGCGTCGAGATATCAGGCTGCTCAGACGCGGCTGAGGATGTTCGAGGAGGCCGGGCCTCCGCAGGCCGTCCCCGTGCGCCAGCGCATGCGCATGCGACTGGAGGGCGGTCGCACGGCGAAGCGCGCCGTGGTCTGCGAGAGCCTCGAACTCACTGATCTCACGCAGCCCTTCGATCTCGAGGTGTGGTTCGGCGAGCGCGTCGGTGTGCTCGGGCGCAATGGCGCGGGCAAGTCGCACCTGCTCAGGCTGCTCGCGGCGGGCGGTAGCGATCCCGACGTCGAGCATCAACCCGTGTCCGACGTCCCCATTGCCCCGGTCCGTCATGTGGGCACCGCGCGGCTGGGCTCGCGTGTGCGTCCCGGATGGTTCGCCCAGACCCACGTGCGACCCGATCTCGAGGATCGGACTCTCCTGGAGATCCTCCACCGCGGTGACGGTCATCGAGACGGCATGGGTCGGGAGCAGGCAGCACGGGCCCTCGACCGGTATGGACTCGCTGCCGCGGGGGAGCAGCGCTTCGCCTCCCTGTCGGGCGGGCAGCAAGCCCGATTCCAGATCCTGCTGCTGGAGCTCTCCGGGGCCACGCTGCTGCTCCTCGATGAGCCCACCGACAACCTGGACCTCGAGAGTGCCGAGGCGCTCGAGGGAGCCCTCGACGCCTTCTCCGGGACGGTCCTGGCGGTGACCCATGACCGGTGGTTCGCCCGGGGCCTCGACCGCTTCGTCGTCGTGGGGGCCGACGGCGTGGTGAGGGAGTCGGCGGAGCCGCTCTGGTCCGCCTAGGGCTGCCGAGGACCCGTTTTGACCCCTTCCTGGGCGCCCCGGTAGCCTTGGCGGTCGTTGTGCCCGACCCCGGGCCCAGCCGGGTTGTCCTCCGGGCATCCCCTGAGTGAGCGAAGGTCCACGTGCGTACGTACACCCCCAAGCCGGGCGAGATCACCCGCGAGTGGCTTGTCATCGATGCCACCGACGTCGTGCTCGGTCGTCTGGCCAGCCAGGTCGCCACCCTGCTGCGGGGCAAGCACAAGCCTGTCTTCGCTCCCCATGTCGACACGGGCGATTTCGTCATCGTCATCAACGCCGACAAGGTCGCCCTCACGGGCAGCAAGCTCGAGCAGAAGCGCGACTACCGTCACTCGGGTTACCCCGGCGGTCTGTCGGCGAAGACCTACTCCGAGCTCATGGTGGACAACCCTCGCCGCGCTATCGAGAAGGCGGTCAAGGGGATGCTCCCGCACAACAAGCTCGGACGGCAGCAGTTGAGCAAGCTCAAGGTGTACGCCGGGCCCGATCATCCGCACGCCGCACAGATGCCCACCCCGTACACCATCACGCAGGTCGCGCAGTAGCGATCACCGCGCAGTCTGCGAAAGGAAAAGACGTGACTGTTTCCGAGACCGAGGTCTTCGACGAGGAGATTCCCTCGGAGTACACCACCGAGACGCCTTCGGCTGCCTCCGCAGCCGCCGATCGCCCCGTTGTGACGGCGCCCGGTGGCGCCACCGGCCGCCGCAAGGAGGCCATCGCACGCGTGCGACTGGTCCCGGGCACCGGTCGTTGGAGCATCAACGGTCGTGACCTCGAGACCTACTTCCCGAACCGCGTGCACCAGCAGATCGTCAACGAGCCCTTCGTGACCCTC
>CAZLNF010000141.1:0-4662 GCA_964560885.1 uncultured Actinomyces sp.
CCGTTCGTGCGGTGGGGTTGGGGATAGCGGATCGGGTGGGTCGGAGTGCCAGGGCGATCTGGACCGCGGTCGCCTGGACGGCCCGGGCGACCGAAGGGAGTTCGGTCGCCGTGAGGCGCACGCTGGGGCCCGAGACGGATACGGCGGCGACCACCGTGTCGTCGGATGAGTGCACCGGTGCCGCCACGGCGACCAGGCCTGGCTCCAGCTCAGAGTCCACGATCGCGACCCCTTCGGAGCGGACGCGCTCGAGTGCGTCTGCCAACTCCGCACGCGACGTGATCGTGCGCTCGGTGAGTTTGGGCAGGCGCCCGGTGGGCATCGGTGTCCCGTACGCGAGGAAGACCCGGCCGAGAGCACTGCAGTGGAAGGGCACGGGTCGGTCGAGCCAGTTGACCGCGCCGAGGAGATACGTCGAGTCCACCTGCGCGATCTGGCGGACCTCCCCGGCCAGGGGGATGGCCAGGTTGACCGTCTCCCCGGTCAACGCACCGAGGTCATCCAAGAAGGGCTGGGCGATGCGCACGAGGTCGTCCTCGGGTCGCACCGAGAGCGCGTAGTCGGTGATGGCCGTGCCAGGCTGCCATGCCCCCACGCTCGTGCGCTGGAGCAGGGCGTTGCGCTCCAGGCTCGTCGTGAGTCGAGAAAGCGTGCTCTTGGGGAGCCCGGTGCGGGCGACGAGATCAGCGAAGGTGACGGGATCAGTCGATCCCAGTACGGCCGTGAGCACCGCGGCGGCGCGATCCACCGCTTGCGTGCCCATCGGCGCCGTCATCTGCGACCCTCCCGCGCGACCTTCCCAAGAGTTCCATTATATGGAACACCACTTCCAAAATCTGAGTGTAGGATCGCGGGACCAACGGGTCAAGGCATTTCCGACCACGGCGAATCGGGAGAGTCGATGTTTGAGAACACCCTGCCGCGCTACGAGATCCTCTCCGAGGAGTCGATGGCCGTCCTCGACAAGGGCTGGCGCCGCATCGTCTCGGAGCTGGGCATCGAGTTCATGAAGCCCGAGGCGGTCGAGCTCTTCAAGGCCGCCGGCATGCGCACCGACGGCGACAAGGTCTTCTTCGACCCGGACTTCGTGCTCGAGCAGGTTGCCAAAGCACCGCGCCAATTCGATATCCAGGCGCGCAACCCCGACAACACCGTCCACATCGGTGGCAATTCGATGGTCTTCTCGAGTGTCTACGGCCCCCCTTTCGTCCGCCAGGGCGACGTACGCCGGGACGCGATGATGGAGGACTACCGCAACTTCGCCAAGCTCGCCCAGTCGTTCTCCGCCATGGACAGCGTGGGCGGCGTGGTGTGCGAGCCCAGTGACGCCCCGCTCGACTCGCGGCACCTCGACATGCTGTACGCCGCCATGACCCTCACGGACAAGATCTACATGGGCAATGTCGTCAGCGGCACTCGCGCCCTCGACACCATCCGCATGAGCGAGATCCTCTTCGGCAGCCGAGAGTCCATCGAGAAGACACCCACGAGCATCTCCCTCATCAACTGCAACTCGCCGCTGCGGTGGGACGACCGCATGCTCGAAGCACAGTTCGAGTACGCCAAGGCGATGCAGCCGGTCATCCTCACCCCCTTCCTGCTCATGGGCGCCATGTCGCCGGTGTCCATCCCCGCGACCCTGGCCCAGCAGATGGCAGAGACACTCACGGGCATCGCACTCACGCAGCTCATCCGCCCGGGTGCCCCCGTCGTCTTCGGCAGCTTCCTGTCCAACATCGACATGCAGTCGGGCTCACCGCAGTTCGGCACCCCGGAGTCGGCCATCGGCCTGCTGTGCACCGGCCAGATCGCGCGCCACTTCGGACTGCCCTTCCGCACCGGCGGCGGCCTCAACTCCTCCCAGACCCCCGACGCCCAGGCGATCTTCGAGTCGCTCATGACGATGCTGCCGACCTTCCTGGCTGGCACCAACTTCGTCATGCACACGGCGGGCTGGCTCGAGGGCGGCCTTGTGGCCAGCTACGAGAAGTACGTCATCGACGTGCAGATCCTGGAGTCGCTGCAGAAGGAGTTCACCCCCGTCGTCTTCACGGAGGAGGAGCTGGCCTTCGGTGCCCACGAGGAGGTCGGTGCAGGCGGCCACTTCCTCGGCGCGGAGCACACCATGGAGCGATTCCGCACGTGCTTCTACCGTCCCTTCCTGTGGAACTCCGACAACTACGAGCGCTGGATGCGACTCGGTGGTCGCGACACCGTCGAGCGCGCGCGCGAGATCTACGAAAAGAAGCTCGAGGACTACGAGCAGCCCCCGCTTGACGAGGCGATCCGCGAGGAGCTCGAGGAGTACGTCGTTCGCCGGCGGGCGGAACTCGGGGACTGACCAGGGCGCATCGCCTAGGGTTACGCCATGCCCAGGGGATACGACTACATCATCGTCGGCGGTGGCTCGGCGGGCTCGGCGCTGGCAGCTCGGCTGAGCGAAGATGCGTCGACATCGGTGCTCCTCCTCGAGGCGGGACGCCCGGACTACCCCTTCGATGTCTACGTGCACATGCCGGCGGCGCTGACCTTCCCCATCGGCAATCCGCTCTACGACTGGATGTACGCCTCTCAGCCCGAGCCGCACATGAATGGCCGGCGCGTCAATCACGGCCGCGGCAAGATCCTCGGGGGGTCCAGCAGCATCAACGGCATGATCTTCCAGCGGGGCAACCCCTTGGACTACGAGCGATGGGCCTCCGATCCGGGTATGGAGACATGGGACTACGCCCACTGTCTGCCCTACTTCAAGAAGATGGAGGACTGCCCCGCCGGCGCCGATGAGTGGCGCGGCAAGGACGGTCCGCTCATCCTTGAGCGCGGCCAGGCGGAGAACCCCCTCTTCGGGGCCTTCTTCTCGGCGGTTCAAGAAGCCGGTCACGACCTCACTGCCGACGTCAACGGCTTCAAGCAGGAGGGTTTCGCGGCGTTCGATCGCAATGTCCACAACGGGCGGCGATACTCCGCGACCAAGGCATACCTGCGACCGGCGAAGTCGCGGCCGAACCTCACCGTCAAGACCCGCGCGCACGTCACGCGCATTGTCATGGACTCTTCGGGCGGGACGCCGCGTGCCACGGGGGTCGAGGTCTCCATCGGCGGCAAGCGCCCGATCCGCGTGCGCGGTTCCGAGGTGATCCTCGCGGGCGGTGCCTTCAACTCGCCCCAGTTGCTCCAGCTCTCGGGAATCGGCAACGCCGAGCACCTGCGCTCGGTGGGCGTGGATCCCGTGCACGACCTGCCCGGAGTGGGGGAGAACCTCCAGGATCACCTCGAGGTCTACGTGCAGCACGCGTGCACGCAGCCGGTCTCGCTCAACCCCAACCTGCAGTTCTGGCGTCGGCCCTTCATCGGGGCGCAGTGGCTGTTCCTCCGCTCCGGACCCGGAGCGTCCAACCACTTCGAGGCGGGCGGCTTCATCCGCAGTAACGACGAGGTCGACTACCCGAATCTCATGTATCACTTCCTGCCGATCGCCGTGCGTTACGACGGCACCTCCATCGCGGAGGGCCACGGCTACCAGGTGCATATCGGCCCGATGTATTCCGATGCCCGCGGCCGGCTCTGGATCACCAGCGCTGACCCGATGGCGCCTCCGGCATTCGTCTTCAACTACCTGTCGACCGACCAGGACAAGCGCGAATGGGTCGAGGCGATCCGCAAGACGCGCGAAATCCTCGAGCAGCCGGCCTTCGCGCCCTACAGCGCGGGCGAGATCTCGCCCGGCCCTCAGGTTGAGACGGACGAGCAGATCCTCGACTGGGTCCGCAAGGACGGCGAGACGGCGTATCACCCGTCGTGCACAGCGCGCATGGGCGTCGACGAGATGTCAGTAGTGGACCCGCTCACGATGCGCGTGCACGGCACCGAGGGCCTTCGCGTCGTCGACGCCTCGGTCATGCCTTACGTCACCAACGGCAACATCTACGCGCCGACGATGATGGTGGCGGAGAAGGCGGCCGACATCATCAAGGGCGCGACCCCCCTGCCGCCTGATCACGCGCCGTTCTACCGACATCGCAAGGAGTCCAAGGCCCATGCCTGACCTCTACATCGACGGAGCCTGGGTCGCCGCAGCCGAGGGCGGCACCCGCGAGGTCCGCTGCCCCGCAGACGGGGAGGTCGTCCGCGTCGTCGATGAGGCCACGGCCGTCGACACCGAGCGAGCGATCCTGGCAGCGCGCAGGGCCTTCGATGACGGTCGCTGGTCATCGGTGCCCGTCGCTGAGCGAGGAAAGCTGCTCGCACGCGTAGCCGATTTGCTCGAGCGCGACGTCGACGAGATCGCGCGCCTGGAGTCCCTCGACACGGGCAAGCGCCTGGTGGAGTCGGAGTACGACGTGGCCGACGTGGCCAAGACCTTCCGCTACTTCGCTGGCCTTGCCGCGGGCGATGTCCTCGGCGGTCGAGTGGTCGATCCGGGCAATCCCGGTGTGCGCTCACGCATCGACTACTCACCCGTCGGAGTCTGCGGGCTCATTACCCCGTGGAACTACCCGCTGCTGCAAGCGGCCTGGAAGGTCGCGCCGGCACTGGCGGCGGGGTGCACCTTCGTCCTTAAACCGAGTGAGATGACTCCCAGCACGACGATCCATCTGATGAAGCTGCTTGACGAGGCCGGGCTGCCCGCCGGAGTGGGCAACCTTGTCCTGGGCGCGGGGG
>CAZLNF010000142.1:0-1083 GCA_964560885.1 uncultured Actinomyces sp.
ACGACATCGACCGCAGGTGGATGAGCGCACTCGGACTCGTCTCGGTGGCCCTGGGCATCGAGACGATCGGCGTGCTGAGCCGGACCCGCGGCGGGGCTCTCGTCCGCGTGCCCGAGTCCGCGGCCGCCTGATGGCACCCACACGTGCCTGGACAGGTAACGGTCAATTAGTCATACTTCTGACCATGTCTTCTGCGCCCCTGGCCGAGGTAAAGACCCATCTGTCCGAGTTTGTCCAGCGGGTGGGGACCCAGCATGAGCGCATCACGATCACCGTGCACGGACGCCCCGCTGCGGTGCTCCTGTCCGTGGACGAGCTCGAGAGCCTCGAAGAGACGATCGCGGTGCTCGGAGACGAAGACCTTCGTCGCCAGTTGTCCGAGGCAGAGGCCGATATCGCCGCAGGTCGCCTCACCGACGCAGACGACTTGGCAGAAGCGATGCGTCGGCGTCGCTCATCAGCCGACTAGCGCGGTGGTGTGGGCATGACATCCCCGCACGCACTACGACTCACCGGGGCTGCTCGCCGCGCACTCACGGCAGATCTTCCGGAGGCCATCGCCTTTGCCGCGTATGCCTTCATCACGGGTCCGCTCCTCGCAAGTCCTCACCGCGTGGGCAAGGCACTGCGACCGCCATACGAGGGCACATACAGCGCGCGCTTGGGCACCTATCGGGTCCTCTACCAAATCGATGAGGCAGACCGCACTGTCATCGTGCTCTCAGTCGGCTCCCGATCAGCGATCTACCGGCCCCGCTGATCCGGCCAGTGCTGATCTCGCCCTGGTCCGGGGGCCACGCGCGCGCAAGGTAGCGTCCGCCTCATGGACACCCCTGATCTGGACTTCACTTCCCTCGGACTGCGGGGTGACCTCCTCTCGACGTTGACCTCCCTCGGCTACGAAGAGCCCACGCCAATCCAGGCCGCTTCCATTCCGTTGCTCATCGGCGGTGCCGACATGCTTGGCCAGGCGGCGACCGGCACCGGCAAGACCGCCGCCTTCGCGTTGCCCATCCTGGAGGGCCTCGATCCGCACCGTCAGGACAAGGAGCCCAGCGCACTCGTGCTGGTGCCCACCCGCGA
>CAZLNF010000142.1:1093-4651 GCA_964560885.1 uncultured Actinomyces sp.
GAGCTCGCGCTGCAGGTGTCGCAGGCCTTCCACAGCTACGGCAAGTCCATCGGCGTTCGCCTCGTCGCGATCTACGGCGGTGCACCGGCACGCCAGCAGATCGAGGCGCTGCGGCGAGGAGTCGATGTCGTCATCGCGACGCCGGGTCGCGCGCTGGACCTCTGTGATCGCGGATCACTCAAGCTCGGTCACGTCCGCACGGTCGTGCTGGATGAAGCCGACGAGATGCTCGAGATGGGATTCATCGAAGACATCGAGACACTGCTGGCAAAGACCCCGCAGTCTCGACAGACGGTGCTCTTCTCCGCAACGATGCCCAAGCGCATCGACAAGTTGGCGAGCAAGCACCTGCGCAATCCCGAGCGGGTCGCCATCGCTGCTCCGGCCAAGAGTGCCGGCGACGTGCCCCGCGTGCGCCAGGCGGCGTACGTCGTCAAGCGCCTTGACAAGCCCGCGGCCGTCATGCGCATCCTCGATGCCGAGGACCCGACGGCGGCGATTATCTTCTGCCGCACCCGAGGCGAGGTCGACGATCTCGCCCAGTCCCTGGCCGCCCGCGGCTACCAGGCAGAGGCCCTGCACGGCGGCCTCACGCAGGATCAGCGCGATCGGGTCATGAATCGACTGCGCAACAAGACGATCGACCTGCTCGTGGCTACCGACGTGGCCGCGCGCGGCCTGGACGTCGACCACCTCTCCCACGTCGTCAACTACGACCTGCCCTCCTCGCCCGAGGTCTACGTGCATCGCATCGGCCGCGTGGGCCGTGCCGGCCGCGAAGGCGTAGCGCTCAGTCTCATGGAGCCCCGCGAGCGGCGCATGCTCGCGGCCATCGAGAAGCTCATCGGTGCCCCTATCCCAATCGAGAAGGTCCCGAGCATCGCCGACGTGCGCATGATGCGTCTCGAGCGCACCCGCGAGGGCATCGAGGACATCCTTGACGATCCCGATCAGCAGTCGCGCCTGGAGTCCTTCCAGGAGATCGTGTCCGATCTTCTCGAGGACCGCGATCCGGAGACGGTCCTGCTCGCGGCGTTTGCGCTCGCCCATGAGGCCGCGGGCGGAGACATTGCCGATGACGACCGTGAGCTCAGCGCGTCGCTCGATATCGACGGGAAGCGGGGATCTTCCGGCAAGGCCGGGAAGTCAGGCGGCAAGCCCGCGGGCAAGGGTGCGGGAGGCTCTCCCCGCCCTGCCGCCGGCAAGACGCGCATCTGGGTATCCCTCGGCCGCAAGTCCGGCGTCACTCCGAGCGACATCGTCGGCGCGGTCACGGGCGAAGCTGGACTGAAGGGCAAGGACGTCGGCCCGGTGAAGATCCAGGAGTTCTTCTCACTGGTCGACGTGCCCGAGGACAAAGCACGCAAGGTCGTCAAGGCGCTCAATCACTGCACTATCCGCGGGCGCAAGGCCAAGGTGAAGCTCGACCAGGGCTGAGTACTAGTCCTTTTCGTGCGCCAGTCCTTTTCGAGCGCCAGGTGACTTCCTACGAGTAGGGCCTAGGCCAGGTAGGCGTCCATGGCAGCGCGGGTCGCAACCCGCGGGACCCCGGCAGGCAAGGCAGCGAGCACTCCGGCGGCCGCGGCACCGATGCGCACGCGCTCCTCCAGGTCGACACCCGACACGAGAGCCCATGCATAGGCGCCGTGGAAGGCATCCCCGCAACCGGTGGTGTCGACTGTCTTCACGGAGAAGGACGGCACGTGCACTTGGATCTCCGGGGAGGCGAAGGCATAGGCGCCGCGCATGCCGTCGGTGAGCACGACCGCCGCGCGATGGTCAGACCACAGAGCGGCCGCGACGTCGCGCGGGTCCTGCATCTGGGTGACTTCGACTCCGTATGCGAGCGGGATGACAAGGTGATCGGCCGCATCCAAGAGAGCGCGCACCGTCGGTGTGGGATCGCGCTCTGCGTCGAGCACCACCGGCACTCCGCGCTCGCGCGCCTGCTCGACCACGCGCAGTGAACCCGGTGGAGCGACACAGGCATCGATGAGGAGACAGTCCGCGGCACCCAGCGCCCGCTCGACGAGTGCTTCCCCCGGGAGCGGCGTTACCGCAAGCGGCGCGTCATCAAAGGCGATGTAGCGCTCACCGTCAGACGTCACGGTGATGCGCGACTCCACAGGGTCGGCCCCGGCCACCCTCTCGACAAATGTCGTGTCGATGCCGTGTGCGACAAGGTCTGCAACCGCCGTGTCCGCCAGTCCCGAAGTGCCGATTGCCCCGAGGTAGCCCGCGGCGTGCTCCAGGGCAGCGACCGTGGCCAGCGCATTGCGCACATTCCCACCGAACCGCGACTCTCTCGAGACCACTCGGCCCTTGCCGGACTCCCATGGCGTGGCGGTGACGAGGATGAGGTCGTGGGCAATGCAGCCGAGGCCGATGATCATGCGCGCGCGATGGCCTCGTCGGCGTCGAGTCCGTCGTGGATGACACCGGCGTACGCGCGCGCGGCATGCTCCATGTCAGCCTCGCCCCAGATATTGCGTCCGACGACCGCCCCACGACTGCCTGCACGCATGCCTGCATGAATCTGAGCGAGTGCATCGCGGAGGGTGGGCTCCTTGGGGCCACCTGCCATGACGACGGGCGCCGGGCACGCCGCGATGATCTCGGCGAAGGCTTTCTCGTCGCCGGGGTAGCCCACCTTGATGACGTCTACGCCGGTCTCGATGCCCACGCGCACGGCGTAGGCGATTTCGTCGGGAGTGAAGACAATCTTCACGCCATCGGAGTAGTCACGGGGGTAGATGTGGGCCACGATGGGGAGCTCGTAGGGAGCTGCGGCGCGCACGGCGTCGGAGAGCCAGCGGATGAAGTCGCCCTCGGTCTCGCCTCGCACGGCAATGGCGACCGCGAGTGCGTCGGCACCGAGGCGCACGGCGTCGGCCGGCGTCGCTAGCTGCCCACGGATGCGATCGTCGGGAGTCCAGTAACTCGCCTGGACGATCAGGGACGCATGGCCGGCATGCTGCGGCCAGCAGTGCTTGGCGGTGCCCGGGGTCATTGTCATGGTGTCGGGATGCGCAGTCATGCAACGGTCCACCGCGGTCGGCAGGTCCCTGAGGCCACCTTCGCGGGCATTGCCGTAGCCCACGAAGTGGTCCACCGCAATGCCGAAGAGGTTGCCGGAAGGATTCCCGAAGAGACGTGCGAGGCGTATATCAGTACCGAGTCCCACGGATGAACCTTCCCGACCGGTCGCTTGGCATTGGCTCCGTGAGTGTAGCGACTCGCGCCGAACATGAAGTCCCGCGAGGGGTGCCGCAGCCACGTGACTCTTGGTGAGCGGTGAGTGCTGCAGAACGATCAGGAGTGCACCGACCGGAGATGCGGCGCGCAGGGTAGTAGAGCGGTGAGAGTGGTGGGTGCCTGCCTCGAGAGGGACCACTCGTATGAGCAGCGCGCAAGGAGTGCGGTCCCCAGCCCCGGCAATCCACTCTCGGGCACGACGCCGTCATCGACGACGCGCATGACGATCAACTCCCCTTCCTCTCGGTCAAGAGTCACATGGACCGTGGTGGCACCACCGTGACGGACGGCGTTCGACACCGC
>CAZLNF010000143.1:0-4647 GCA_964560885.1 uncultured Actinomyces sp.
CTGACATCTGCTGCCCCCGAACTTTGGGACGAAAGCGCCGTGGAAGGCCACTTTTGTCCCGAAGTTCGACCGACGGTGTGACGCGCGGCGCGGGTGTCCCCTAGGGCGTCGGCTGAGCAGATGCGAGCAGCGTCCCGACCTCGCGCAGACCTTCGAGGTCGTGGACATCCTCAGCGAGTGCGTAGACCTCCGTCACCGGCACTCCGGGATGCGCGGCGGTGAAGCGTCGGGCCAGGCGCGCCTGCCGCTCGGCATTGCGCATGCGGTCGGCATGCAGTCGGAGCAGGGCCGCTGCGCGGGGATCCTCGTCCTGGAGCCGCTGCACACCTGCCGTGGCCTCCTCGACGCTGAGCTCGGGTGCGCGCACTTCCTGCACCCGATTGAGCACCAGGCCCGCGAGCGGCATGCCGTCTTGCTCGAGCCGATCGACGAAGTAGGAGGCCTCGCGCAGGGCATCGCGCTCGGGCGCCGCGACGACGACGAAGGACGTGCCCGGGTCCTTGAGCAGGGCGTACGTCGCCTCTGCTCGCTCGCGGAAGCCGCCGAACATCGTGTCGACAGCGCCGACGAAGGCCGCGAGGTCGGTGAGCAACTGCGCCCCGAGGATCTTCGTGAGTACGCCGGAGAAGAGCCCGAGGCCTGCTCCCAGGATCTTGCCGAGGCCGCGACCCGCTCCACGTGCGGGCGCGGTGAGGATCTTGATGAAGCGTCCGTCGAGGAAGGTGCCCAGCCGATCCGGGGCATCGAGGAAGTCCAGGGCCGAACGCGACGGCGGGGTGTCGACGATGATGAGATCCCAGGTCCCGTCGCGATCCGCCTCCGTGCGCAATTGGCCGAGCTTCTCCATTGCCATGTACTCCTGCGTACCCGCAAAGGATGACGACAGTGCTTGATAGAAGGGGTTGTCGAGGATTGCCTGGGCGCGGTCCGGATCCGAGTGAGACTCCACGACCTCGTCGAAGGTCCGCTTCATGTCGAGCATCATCGCGCTGAGGGAGCCGTCGCCGTCGACGCCGACGACGGGCCGGGGAGTGTTGTCGAGTTCGCTGAGTCCCATGGCCTGGGCGAGACGGCGCGCCGGATCGATCGTGAGCACGCACACGCGCCGACCCATCTCCGCGGCACGCAGGCCAAGCGCTGCCGCCGTCGTGGTCTTGCCGACGCCACCCGAACCGCAGCAGACGATGATGCGCGTCTCGGGGTCGCGTAGGAGTTGATCGATATCGAGCAAGGCCACGTCAGGCATCACGCCATCCCCTGCTCGTGCAGCATGTCGCCCAACTCGTACAGCGCCGCGAGGTCGATGCCCCCCGCGAGGAACGGCAGTTCGTACACCGGTCGCCCGAGCGCGGCGATGCGCGCTCGCTCCGTCTCCTCAAGGGCCACGCGGGCGGCGTGATCGGCCCCCTCAGCGCGGAGCGCTTCGACGACCCTCGGCGAGGCCTGGATACCGGCCGAACGCAGGGAGGCCTCCAGTCCCGGGGCATCGATCGATGTCAGATCGGACATGGAGGGCAGGAGGGGTGGGCGCGTCATGTTGACGACGATGCCCCCGACAGGGAGCGCGGCGTTCTCGAGCTCGGCGACTCCGTCGGCTGTCTCTTGAACCGGCATCTCCTCGAGCAGCGTCGTGAGATGCACCGCGGTCTTGTCTGAGCGCAGCACCGCCATGACCCCGTCCGCCTGATTGCGGATGGGTCCCACCTTCGCAACGCCGGCGATCTCGGTGTTGACGTTGAGGAAGCGCGTGATGCGCCCGGTTGGTGGCGCGTCGAGGACGATGGCGTCGTATGCGCGCGCGTGCTTCTTGTCGCGGCGGCGTACCAACTCGACGGCCTTGCCGGTAAGCAGCACATCGCGCAGGCCCGGGGCGATGGTGGTGACGAAGTCCATCGCGCCCATGCGTCGCAGCACTCCGCCAGCGCGGCGCAGGTTGTAGAAGAGTTCGAGGTACTCCAGCAGTGCCTCTTCGGGGTCCACGGCGAGGCCCCAGACCTCGCCCCCGCCGGGCGCGGACGCGAGTTTGCGCTCCTCGTAGGGCAGCGGCGGCGTGTCGAAGAGTTGCGCCAGCCCCTGCCGACCCTCGACCTCCATGAGCATCACGTGGCGGCCATCGCGGGCTAGTGCCAGGGCGAGCGCGGCGGCGACTGTGGTCTTGCCGGTCCCACCCTTGCCCGAGACCACGTGCAAGACCACGTCGGGCCAGTCGGTCGAGGGCACTGCCCGAGCCTAGTGCGCCGATGCAGTGCGGCTGCGCCGTACTAGGGTCGGGCCATGACCAAGTGGGAATACGCGACGGTGCCCCTGCTCATCCACGCGACCAAGCAGATCCTCGACACGTGGGGGGAGGACGGCTGGGAGCTCGTGCAGGTCGTGCCCGGCCCCAATGCCGAGAATATGGTCGCCTACCTCAAGCGACCCAAGGAGCAGTGATGTCGCACACCGCGCGCCTTGCCGAGCTCGGCATCGTGATCCCCGAGGTCGTGCCGCCCGTCGCGGCATATGTCCCCGCTGTCGTCACGGGCCGCTACGTCTACACCTCGGGCCAACTGCCCATGCGTGACGGAGCGATGATCGCGGAGGGCCTCGTGGGCTCCGATGTCGATCCCGAGACGGCCAAGGATTGCGCCCGTCAGTCCGCGATCAATGCACTCGCCGCGGCGCAGAGTGTCATCGGCTCGTTGGATCGCGTGACCCGCGTCGTCAAGGTCGTGGGCTTTGTCGCGAGTGCGCCTGGTTTCACCGCACAGCCTGCGGTCATCAATGGGGCGAGTGAGTTGCTCCTGGAGATCTTCGGTGATGCCGGGCGGCACGCGAGGTCGGCCGTGGGCGTGGCCGCACTGCCGATCAACGCGCCTGTCGAGGTCGAGATGGTGCTGGAGGTCGCCGACTGAGCGTCCCGCGCATGCCCGCACAGGTGAGCGAACGTGCCCGCGCCCTGCTCACCGGGGAGTGGGAGGCCCCTCCCGTGCGTGACGCGTCGACCGTCGTCCTCCTGCGTGACGCGGGCGCGCTCGAGACCTACCTCATGCGCCGTGCCACCACCATGGCCTTTGCGGCGGGAATGTATGTCTTCCCCGGCGGCCGCATCGACGAAGCCGACAGCGAGTTGCCCGTGGCCTGGGTGGGAGAGCCGGTCAATGCCCACCGGATGACCGCGACCGAGCGCCAGGCGCGCGCACTCCTCGTCGGAGCAGTGCGCGAGGTCTTTGAGGAGACCGGCGTACTCCTCGCCGTCGATGAGGTCGGTCGCACCCCCGTCGAAGACGATGCCTGGGAGGACGACCGCACCGCCGTAGCCGAATCGAGCTGGGCTCTCGCCGAGGTATTCGAGAGGCGACGTCTGCACCTGGACCCGGCCCTGCTTCCCCTGTGGACCCACTGGGTGACTCCCGAGGTGGAGTCCAAGAGGTACGACGTGCGGTTCTTCGTCGCCGCCGTGCCACCCGGCCAGCGCGCGCGTGATGTCAGCGGCGAGGCCGACCAGGTCCTATGGACGACACCGGCCACGGCCCTCGGCGACTACTCACGGGGCATGCTGCCCATGCTGCCGCCGACGGTCGCGACGCTAGCCGACCTGGCCGCGCTGTCTGATGTCGCCAGCGTGCTCGCGAGCGCAGCCGATCGCGATGTGAGACCGCTTATGCCACGTCCGCGATTCGACGAGGGTGGTGCCATCGCTTGGGATGTGATCGACGTGCGCGATGGTTCCGTCGTGGTGCGCCTGCCTGCCGAGCCGGCCGGATCTGAGGTTGCGGGCGCATGAGCGGCCTGCCCGTCATCGGATCCGATGCACCCTGGTCCGGTGGGCCCTTCAGTGCGACCGTCACCTGTGTCCTGGCACCCAACCCCAGCCCCATGACCCTCGACGGGACCAATACCTGGCTGATCGGCCAACCCGGAGGCGCCATTGTGGTCATCGACCCGGGTCCCGATGATGACGCGCACCTCCAGGCGATCGTCGATGCAGCCCAGGGCCGCGTCGTCCAGATCCTGCTCACGCACGGACATCCTGATCATGCCGAGGGTGCACGCCACCTCCACGAGATGACCAATGCTCCCGTGCGCGCCCTGGACCCCGGTCACGTCCTCGGCGCAGAGGGCCTCGGTGCGGGTGACGTGGTCGTGGCCGGCAGTGACGAGATCCACGTGATCGCGACGCCGGGGCACACCTCTGACTGCCTGAGCTTCCACCTCCCGCGCGATGGCGCGCTCCTCACCGGCGACACGGTGCTCGGGCGCGGCACCACGGTCGTCGCCTGGCCCGACGGCCATCTGGGCGACTACCTGGACTCGCTCGCCGCGCTGCGCTTGCGAGCTGAGGTGAGTGAGGCGAGCGCGATCCTTCCCGGACACGGGCCCGTCCTCGCCGATCCCATCGCGGTCCTCGATGCCTATCTCGATCACCGCCGCGCCCGACTCGAGCAGGTGCGTGCCGCGGTCGCTGCGGGGGCGCGCACCCCGGACGAGGTCGTCGATGCGGTCTACGACGACATTCCCGAATCCGTGCGCTGGGCCGCCCTGCTGAGCACGCGTGCCCAACTCGCCTACCTCGATGGGCTCGGCTGAAGCCGGGAACTAAGCGCTAGCGCGCTCGACGCGCGAGTCGCTCAGGCCTGATTAACGCGCTCGCCGCGCGAGCCGCTC
>CAZLNF010000144.1:0-2642 GCA_964560885.1 uncultured Actinomyces sp.
AACTCACCGACGAGATGGTGGCGTCCCTGTGCGATCGGCGCTTCGGGCTTGGCGGTGACGGTGTCCTGCGCGTTGTGCGTTCCGCCGCCTGTGATGACCCGGCCGCCACCGGTGCGGAGTTCTTCATGGACTACCGCAATGCCGACGGGTCTTCCGCCCAAATGTGTGGCAACGGCATCCGTGTTTTCGCCCGATTCCTCGTCGAGGAGGGCCTCGCGGACGCTGACGGCGTCGAGATTGCCACGCGAGGTGGCGTGCGCCATGTGCGCCGGCTCGCCACGGGTGAGTACGCCGTCGGCATGGGCCGGGCGACAGGCGTGGACACGATCGCGTCCGTGATGGTCGGCAACCGCTCCTATCCTGCGACTGGCGTGCACGTGCCCAATCCGCACGCGGTCGTCTTCGTCACCGCGGTGAGTGCAGCCGGCCCGCTTGATCGCGCACCCGAGGTGAGTCCCGAGCATCTCTTCCCCGAGGGGGTCAACGTCGAGTTCGTGGAGCAGGTGGCCCCCGGTCACCTGCGCATGCGTGTCTACGAGCGTGGCGTGGGGGAGACCCTCTCCTGCGGCACGGGCGCGTGCGCTGCCGCCTGGGTCGTGCGACAGCGCGGTGGTGACCTTCCCGACTCGATTCGTGTCGATGTCCCCGGGGGCACCCTGCACGTGGGTGAGCGTGACGGCGAACTCGAGCTCATCGGACCCGCGACCATCGTCGCTGACGGGGTGCTTGAGGCCGACTGGGTCGCTGCGTGGATCTAGACCAGCCCGCGGTCGGCGAACTCGACCTCGAAGACCGTCAGGCGCTGCGACGTGTCGTCGGACTGTCGACCGAGCTCGAGGACATCACCGAGGTCGAGTACCGCCAGATCCGACTCGAGCAGGTCGTCCTCGTGGGCGTATGGACCGAGGGCACCGCGGATGAGGCGGAGCGCAGCCTGCGCGAGCTTGCTGCCCTGGCCGAGACCGCGGGTGCACTTGTGCTCGATGGCGTGATCCAGCGCCGCGATCGACCCGACCCGGCGACATACATCGGGTCCGGCAAGGCGCGGGAGCTCCGCGATCTCGTCGTCTCCACGGGGGCGGACACCGTCATCTGCGATGGCGAGCTCAGCCCGGGCCAGCTGCGTCACCTGGAGGAGGTGGTCAAGGTGAAGGTCGTCGACCGCACCTGGCTCATCCTCGACATCTTCGCGCAGCACGCGCGCAGCAAGGCCGGTCGCGCCCAGGTGTCGCTTGCTCAGATGCAGTACCTCCTCCCGCGCCTGCGTGGCTGGGGCGAGTCGCTGTCACGCCAAGCGGGCGGTCGGGCGGGCGGCGCCACCGGCGGCGTGGGCACGCGCGGGCCGGGCGAGACCAAGATCGAGACGGATCGCCGTCGCATCCGCGACCAGATGACGGTGCTGCGACGCCAGCTCAAGGAGATGGAGCGAGTACGCCGTACCCAGCGTGGGGCGCGTGAGCGCGCGGGCACGCCCGCCGTCGCCCTCGCCGGCTACACCAATGCGGGCAAGTCCAGCCTGCTCAATCGGCTCACGGGCGCGGGCGTGCTCGTGGAGGACGCGCTCTTCGCGACCCTCGACCCCACGGTGCGCAAGCTCGACCTGCCCAGCGGGCGCCACTGCACCATGGCCGACACCGTGGGCTTCGTGCGCCATCTGCCACATCACCTGATCGAGGCCTTCCGCTCGACGCTGGAGGAGGTGACGGACGCCGACCTCGTCCTCCACGTCGTGGATGGCTCCGATCCCCATCCCGAGGACCAACTCTCGGCGGTCCGTGAGGTGCTTGCGGAGATCGGTGCGGGCAATCTGCCCGAGCTCGTCGTCATCAACAAGGCCGACATCGCCGATCCGCTGCAGCTCGCAGCACTGCGCCGGCGTGAGCCCGATGCGCTCATCGTGTCGGCGCACTCCGGCGAGGGGATCGAGGAGCTGCTCGCGCGCCTCGACGAGCGCCTGCCCCGGCCCGAGATCGAGGTGGACGTCGTCGTGCCCTACGACCGGGGCGACCTCGTCGCCGCGGCGCACGCCGACGGCGAGGTGATCTCGCAGGAGCATCTGCCCGAGGGGACGCGATTGCGCGCGAGAGTGAAGGCAGACCTGGCCGCACGGCTCGGCGTGCCTTTGCCGAGCGTGGACGACCTGTGAGCAACGATCTGCCGAGCGTCGAAGAGGCGCTTGCTGCGTCCGCGGCTGCCCTCGGCAGCGAGCCGCGACCCGGGCAGCTCGCCATGGCTGAGGCCGTGGCTGAGTCGCTGGGATCCGGCAGGGAGATGCCGCAGCACCTCCTGGTCCAGGCGGGGACGGGCACGGGCAAGTCGCTGGCCTACCTCGTGCCCGCGGCACTGCACGCCATGAAGGGCGATGCCGTCGTCGTGGCCACTGCGACACTCGCGCTGCAGCGCCAGCTCGCCGAGCGGGACCTGCCCGTCGTGGCCGAGGCGCTGGAGCCGCTGCTGCCACGCCCGCTCACCTACGCCGTGCTCAAGGGCCGTCACAACTACGTCTGCCTGGAGCGCCTGCACCGCCAGGAGCCGGATGATGACGGCGACGCGATCATCCCGAGATCCGAGCTGGGCAAGCAGGCGGCAGCCGTGCGCGCCTGGGCGTTGGAGACCGAGACCGGTGACCGCGATGAGTTCGG
>CAZLNF010000144.1:2742-4629 GCA_964560885.1 uncultured Actinomyces sp.
TGGAGGAGGCCGCGGAACGGCTGACCGAGGCGACCCGACAGGAGGGCCGCTATCGCGAGGCTCCCCGCGACCTACTGCTGGCGCTCACGTCGGTGCGGGATGCGGCGCGCGCGGCGGTGGGCGATATCCCCAGCGACGATGACCTTGCGACCATGGCGGCGCGCCAGCGGGCACGGGGGGCACTCGACGAGGTCTTCGATGCTGCGGGCCGACTCATCGCGGCAACGACGAGCGAGGTCACCTGGGTTGAGGGGGGCACCGTCAAGCTCGCACCCCTCGAGGTGGCCGGGGTTCTCGGCAACTCGCTCATGAAGGACCGTCCCGTTGCGCTCACGAGCGCCACGCTCACCCTGGGCGAGGAGTTCGGCGAGTGTGCCGCGCGACTCGGCGTCCCGGGTGAGTGGCAGGGCCTCGATGTCGGTAGCCCCTTCGACTACGCCCAGCAGGGGATCCTCTACATCGCGCGCCATCTCCCTGCGCCCGGACGCGACGGCATCCCCGAGGAGGCCCTCGACGAGGTGGGCGACCTCATCGATGCTGCGGGTGGGCGCACGCTGGTGCTGTGCTCGTCGTGGCGTGCCGTCGAGCGCATGGGCGACTACCTGCGCGTGCGTCTGTCTACGCCGGTGCTCGTGCAGCGACGTGGGGAGCCTGCGGCAACTCTCGTGGACGCCTTCGCGGCTGATCCCTCGACGAGCCTGGTGGGCACGATGTCGCTGTGGCAGGGAGTCGACGTACCCGGCGACACCTGCTCGCTCGTGGTCATCGATCGCATCCCGTTCCCGCGCCCCGACGATCCGATCGTGTCGGCGCGACAGGAGTCTCTCGGGCGCGAGGGCTTCCGCGAAGTGTCGGTGCCGCGTGCGGGGCTGCTGCTCGCGCAGGGTGCAGGCCGTCTTATTCGCGATACGGGTGATCGCGGCATGGTGGCGGTGCTGGACCCGCGTCTGGCGACCGCGTCGTACGGCAAGACCCTGCGCGAGGCCATGCCACCGCTGTGGCTCACGGAGGACCGTGAGGTTGCGCTGTCCGCACTCACCCGCCTGCGTGAATCCTGGGAGGGCGAGGAGGCGTAGCTCCTCGTCAGACCCGGCGGATCACGCTGACGACCTTGCCCAGGATCGTGGCGTGGTCGCCGTCGATGGGGGAGTAGGCCGGGTTGTGGGGGAGCAGCCAGGTGTGGCCTTCGCGCCGCTGGAGCGTCTTGACCGTCGCCTCGTCGTCGAGAAGGGCCGCAACGATTTCGCCGTTGTCGGCAGTGGGCTGGCGGCGTACGACGACCCAGTCGTCATTGCAGATGGCCGCATCGATCATGGAGTCGCCGACGACGCGCAGTAGGAAGAGTTCGCCCTCGCCCACGATCTCGCGCGGCAGCGGGAAGACGGTCTCGACGGCTTCCTCGGCCAGGATCGGACCCCCTGCGGCGATACGGCCGAGGACGGGGACGTAGGCAGCGGCGGGAGTCGCGTCGCCGATCCCTGTGATGTCGGCCGTCGGTGCGGTCGATGTTGAAGTGTCGTCGGCGACCACGAGGGCACGGGGGCGATTGGCATCGCGACGGAGCAGGCCCTTGCGCTCGAGCACGCCCAGTTGGTGGGCGACGCTCGAGGGGGAGGTGAGGCCGACCGCCTCGCCGATCTCGCGCACGCTCGGCGGATAGCCGCGCTCCTCGACGGTGCTGCGGATGACCGCGAGGATGTCGCGCTGGCGCGGGGTGAGCCCCTCGCCGAAGTCGGCTTCGGTCGGGGTGCGGCGGGCCATGGGTCCTCCGGTCGTCGGGCTGGGCGGGTCTGGCTGGGCTGGTCTGGCTGGGCTGGTTGATCTGGCGGAGCCGAACTCGGTGTCAGACCCCCTTGGGAGCCTTCCTCCATGACCCAGACCGTAGCC
>CAZLNF010000145.1:0-4585 GCA_964560885.1 uncultured Actinomyces sp.
TCCCAGGCCATCGGGGTCACGGCGATCATCTACCTGCTCGCCACGATGGGCCTCAACATCCAGTTCGGCTACGCCGGCTTGCTCAACTTCGGGCAGATCGCCTTCGTAGCCATCGGCTCCTACGCCATCGGCGTCTTCATGATCCAGTGGCAGGGCAGCGCCTTCGTGCCCAACCTGTGGGTGGCCATCCTCTACGCGATCCTGCTGTCGGTCCTGCTCGCGCTCATCCTGGGTGTGCCCACTCTCCGATTGCGGGCCGACTATCTCGCCATCGTCACCATCGCGGCAGGCGAGATCA
Organism: uncultured Actinomyces sp.; assembly: GCA_964560885.1. Lineage (GTDB taxonomy): Bacteria > Actinomycetota > Actinomycetes > S36-B12 > S36-B12 > Mxb001. Next base: position 299 of record CAZLNF010000145.1, read on the forward strand.
TCCGACTGGTCTTCAAGTCGACCGATGCCCTCGGGGGGGCACAGGGCATCAACGGCAAGATGGGCGAGGAGTTCTACGCCCTCAACCCGTTCCCCGAGCAGGATCGCTTCGACTTCGGCCCGCTCAGCTACACGCGCAACGATGCCTGGGTCGTCACCGTGGGCTGGATCGTCATCGTGCTCCTGCTGCTCCTCACCTGGGCGCTCATGCGCAGCCCCTGGGGTCGCGTCCTCAAGGGGATCCGCGAGGACGAGGATGCCGTGCGCTCGCTCGGCAAGAGCACATATCTCCGCAAGATGCAGGCCCTCATCCTCGGCGGCATCTTCGGCACCCTGGGCGGCATCTTCTGGGCCATCGCCAAGCAGTCGGTGCAGCCGGACTCCTTCGTGCCCGCCTTCACCTTCTTCTGCTACACCATCCTCATCCTCGGCGGCGCGGCTCGCGTCATGGGGCCTGTCGTCGGCGCCATCATCTTCTGGTTCCTCCTGGTCTTCGTCGAGCAGTTCCTGCTGCTCCTTATCGACAACGGGACCATTACCTTCCTCGAGCCCACGCAGGTCGGCCCCATCCGTTTCATCCTCGTCGGGCTCGGGCTGATGCTTCTCATGATCTTCCGACCTCAGGGAATCCTCGGAGACAAGAAGGAGATTGCCCTCGATGCCAGGTGAGATCGCGGCCCAGGCCGTCTCCGCGCTCGCAAGCGTCACCCCCGAACCGGGGGCGTCGAAGCCTGATCCACTGCTCGTCGCCGACGGGGTGAATCGTCACTTCGGTGGCCTCGTCGCGGTCGATGTGGCCCATGTGGAGATCCAACGGGGCGCCATCACGGCTCTCATTGGCCCCAACGGCGCCGGCAAGTCCACTCTCTTCAACGTCCTGAGCGGCTTCGACAAGGCCAACTCCGGCACGTGGGCATTTGCCGGTACGACGATTACGAATACTCCCCCGCACCGGCTGGCACGCAAGGGCATGGTGCGCACCTTCCAGCTCACCAAGAGCCTCTCCCGACTCACCGTGCTCGACAACATGCTGCTTGGTGCAGGAGGCCAGACTGGCGAGAGCATGGTTGCGTCCGTGCTGCCCTTCACGTGGAGGGCTCAGGAGAAGAAGAACACCGCGCGCGCCATGGTGCTCCTGGAGCGCTTCAACCTCGCCGCCAAGGCTGGCGACTTCGCCGGGTCGCTGTCCGGTGGCCAGCGCAAACTCCTCGAGATGGCACGAGCCCTCATGCTCGAGCCCGAGCTGGTCATGCTCGACGAGCCCATGGCTGGCGTAAACCCTGCGCTCAAGCAGAGCCTGCTCGACCACATCCGAGACATTCGGGAGGAAGGCACCACGGTCGTCTTCGTCGAGCACGACATGGACATGGTGCGTGACGTGAGCGACTGGGTCGTCGTCATGGCTCAGGGCAAGATCATCGCTGAGGGAACGCCGGACAGCGTGATGCGCGACCAGCGCGTGATCGATGCGTATCTTGGAGCGCACCATGACCAGCAGCTCACGACGAGCGGCGAGTCGCTCACGGAGGGGACGTCATCATGAGTGGTTTCGACCCATACGCCGGAATTCCGCCGGGCGACGAGAACGACCCCAGCGAACTCCCCGTCTTCGAAGAGGAGATCGACCTCAACGCCGAGCAGCTCAGCCAGCCCGGACCGGTCGTCCCGGGTGAGGGTGAGTACGTCCTCCACGCCGATGACCTCGTGGCGGGCTACTTCCCCGGGGTCAACATCCTCAATGGCTGCTCCCTCACGGCCAAGGACGGCGAGCTCGTCGGAATCATCGGTCCGAACGGCGCGGGCAAGTCGACCCTGCTCAAGGCGATGTTCGGCTTGGTGCGCGTGAACTCAGGTCGGGTCACCCTGCGCGGTCGGGATATCACCAACCTGCGCGCCGACGCCCTGGTCAAGGAAGGCGTGGGCTTTGTCCCGCAGACGAATAACGTCTTCCCATCGCTGACGATCGAGGAGAACTTCCAGGTCGGCTGCTACCAGAACCCCAAGCTCTTCACCGAGTAGTTCGAACGCGTCGCCGCGATCTTCCCCACGATGGCCGAGCGGCGCAAGCAGCGCGCCGGATCGCTCTCGGGTGGCGAGCGTCAGATGGTGGCCATGGGCCGCGCCCTCATGATGAACCCCAGCGTCCTCCTCCTCGACGAGCCCAGCGCGGGCCTCTCCCCTGCCCTGCAGGACGAGGTCTTCGTCAACGTCAAGGGAATCAACGCCGCCGGGGTCACGGTGGTCATCGTGGAGCAGAACGCCGCGAGATGCCTGCAGATCGTCGACCGCGGCTACGTCCTGGACCAGGGCACGAACGCCTACACGGGCACCGGTCGGGAACTCGCGAACGACCCGAAGGTCATCGAGCTCTACCTCGGCACTCTTGCCAAGGCCTAGGGCAGGGGCACCTCGAACGGCCCGATGACCTCGACGGGCCTGACCCTCGTGTTGGTCACGTAGCGCACGATTTCGACCGTCGCCCACCTGGCATCGCCGAACTCATTGAGATCGCGCTGGCCGGCCACGCCCTCGTACTTTGGCTGGCCGCCCGACTCGATGATGTCCAGGCAGTCGGCATAGGTGGCGCACATGCGGCTGCCCGGGTTGGCGTTGGCCACCGCCGGGAGCGCCTGCGCGATCGCCCTTCCATCGGCGCATCCGGCGTACTCGGCAGCGAGGGCCACCAGGATCGTCGCGTCGTAGGCCTCGGCAGCGTAGGCGAATGTCGTCAGATCAGGCGCCTGCTCAAGCAGCCGCTTGGTGAAGTCCTTCGGGTTCACCGAGGGATCGCCCGTGGGCACCGCTCCCAGGACACCCGCCATCGCGTCCTCGGGCAGGCCCTCGTAGCCCGCCGCGGACACGCTTCCCTCGGCGAGGAACACCTGGACATCTTGCGGGCCGATCCCCTGGCGGGTCATCTCACGCAGGATGCTGGACGCCTCGTCGAAGCCCGCGATGAGGACGAATTCGGGGTCCGTTGCCGCGATCTCCCCCACCGCTGGGGCAAAGCTAGAGCCTTCCGCGTCATAGGTGATCGACGCCTCCACGATTCCCCCCGAGGCGGCGTAGGCGTCCTCGAAGGCCTTCTGAATCCCGAGGCCGTAGGCATCCGCGCGCGCGATCGTCGCCCCAGAGGTCAGGCCGAGGCCCTCCGCCACCGTGGCGAGTGCACTTCCCTGCGCGACGTCAGACGGGACCATACGGAAGTAGAGCCCCTCGTCGGGATAGTCCGTCAGGCCCGGGCCGGTATTGGCGGGCGAGATGAGTACGACGCCAGCGCCGATGGTCTGGTCGATCACGCTGACGGTGACCGCCGACGCAGCAGGTCCCACGATCGCCTGCGCTCCGCCTGCGATCTGGCTCGCGACGACCTCCGCCGCGACACCGGCCTCGGCGTCGCCGGAGTCTCCGGACAAATAGGTCACCGGCTCTCCGAGCACTCCACCCGTGGAGTCGATATCGGCCAGCGCGAGCTCGATCGCCGCCGAACCGGCGGGACCGAGGAAAGCCAGATCACCCGTCAGGGGAAGCAGGCTTCCCATGATGAGCCCATCGGATGCACACGGCAGCGCACTGGGGCTGACACTCGCACTCGCGCTTGCACCGCCGGAGTCCGTGCTGGCGCCGCCGCTCGTGCCGGCATCCGCGGGGTCTGCCGACCGTTGCACCGCGACGAAGGCGATCCCCGCGACGATCACCAGAACAGCAGCGACAGCCGCAACCCAGAGCAGAACCCTTGAACGCACGACGGCTCTCGCCCCCTCGGCAGACAGGCAGCCGAACTGGCGCCCCCATCATTGTTGGGCATCCCGGACACGCGCGGACGACATGACACACGGGGGGAATTCGGGGCCGACCTGCCCCCACAAGCAGTTGGCCCGGCCCCCAAGGGGGCCGGGCCAACTGACGTAGCGAAGAGCGACTTACGGGACGGGAACCTCAACGGGTCCAACGACCTCGATGCTCTCGTACTTCGTGTTGGTGAGGTACTGCACCACGTCGATGGTCGCTGACTTGGGATCGCCGTACTCGTTGAAGTCCAGCGGGCCGGTCACACCGTCGTAGTTGGGCTGGCCGCCCGCCTGGATGATCGCGACGCAGTCGGCGTAGGTGCCGCAAGCCTCGCCACCCGCATCGGCATTCGCCACCATCGGCATGGCCGCAGCGATCGCGGTGCCGTCGGCGCAGCCGGCGTACTCGGCCGCGATCGCGACGAGCATCGTCGCGTCGTAGGCCTGTGCGCCGTAGGCGAAGTCGGTGAGGGCGGGATCCTGCTCGAGGAGCTTGG
>CAZLNF010000146.1:0-4564 GCA_964560885.1 uncultured Actinomyces sp.
GAGCGCAAGGAGCTCGAGCTCATCTACCGCGCCAAGGGGATGGACCGTGCCACCGCCAAGGCCGCCGCGGACAGGATCTTCGCCGACCCCAAGGTCGCCCTTGACACCCTGGCCCGCGAGGAGCTGGGCCTCAATCCCGACGAACTCGGCAACCCCTACAAGGTGGCCCTATCCAGTTTCGCTGCCTTCGCCATTGGCGCGTTCGTCGTGGTGCTGCCCTATCTGCTCTCCGTCATCTGGCCATCGCTCTTCGGCAGCGACTCCGTCCCGCTCATCATCGCCATCACCCTCTCCGTGATCGCGATGCTCGTCGTGGGCGGACTGGTGGGCAAGTTCTCCGGGCGCGGAGTGGCCCGAGGAGCAATTCGACAATTCGTCGTAGGTGCGCTGGCCGCAGGAGTGACCTTCATCATCGGCCGGGTGATTGGTGACCTCACGGGCCTCAGCTCCACCGGCCTCGGCTAGTGGTCGCGCCGTCCCGCGCTGAGACCGTGCAACGCCTCGAGCGGGCGTCCGGCACACTGGCGACTTCGGTCACCGCCCACCTGGACGATCGGCTCGAGTGGTTCCGCGAGCTTCCCGCCGACGAACGCTCCTGGGTGGGTCTCATCGCGCAGGCGGGCATCGCCGGCGTCATCGCTTGGTATCGCGACCCCGAGGCTACGCGGGCCAGTGCACTCGATGTCTTCAGCTCCGCACCGCGCGAGCTCGCCGGGGCCATCACCTTGGAGCAGACGGTCGAGATGGTCCGATGCACGGTCAACCTCCTCGAGCAGGCACTGCCGGAGGTCGCCGGCCCCGAGGCGGCTGAGGGAGTGCGTGACGCGGTGCTCAGCTACTCCCGCGAGATCGCCTTCGCCGCTGCAGAGGTATACGCGCGCGCCGCCGAGGCTCGCGGTGCCTGGGACGCGCGCTTGGAAGCACTCGTCATGGAAGGGCTGCTCCGGGACGACGCCGATGCGTCGGTGCTGGCACGGGCCAATGCCCTGGGATGGCCTGCCGGCACAGGATGCACCGTGCTCGTCGGGCCTCCGCCGGATGCCGACACCGCGGGAGGACTGCAGGTCATGCGGCGTGCCGCCGAACACCACGGCTTCGCGTTGCTCACAGCGCTTCACGGCGATGCCCTCGTCGTCCTTGCTGCGACCCAGGGTGACGATGAGCGCACCACCCGACTCCTCTCGCCTCACTTCGGCACCGGGCCTGTGGTCATCGGTCCCCGTGCCGACGACACGGCGGGAATCCCGATCTCCTGCTCTGCCGCGGTGAGTGCCTACTCCGTCGCGCGCGGGTGGCCCGACGCACCGCGCCCGGTGGCCGCCGATGATCTCCTGCCCGAGCGCGCCTTGGCCGGTGAGCCTCTGGCCCGGCGCAGGCTGGTGGCCGATCTCGAGCCTGTGCTGGTCGATCCCGACCTCCGCCAAACCCTCGAGGTCCACCTCGAACGCCGCACGAGCCTGGAGGGCACCGCGCGGGCGCTCTTCGTGCACCCCAACACCGTGCGCTACCGCCTGCGCCGGATCGAGGCGCTTACCGGCAGGTCCCCCGGGGAGCCCCGCGATGCCCTCGCCCTCCGACTGGGGCTGATCCTCGCCCGTTTGTAGGATTCCTCCAATTCCTGGGCGGAGACATTGGCGCCCCCCGCTTCACTCCGCCCCTCCACGACGCGAGAGAGTGACGCCCGTGCTGGTCGTTGTCGCCCCCGGACAAGGAGCCCAGGCTCCCGGCTTCCTCACCCCGTGGCTCGAGGTGCCCGGAGTCGAGGCCCGTCTCGACTGGCTCTCCGTCGTGAGCGGCGTCGACCTCATCGAGCACGGCACCCGTTCCGACGCCGACACCATTCGCGACACCGCCATCGCCCAGCCGCTCCTGGTCGGCGCTGGACTGGTGACCCTGCTGTCCCTCTTCCCCCATCCCGCCGAGGCCTTCACCCGCGTCGCCGTCGGTGCGGGCCACAGCGTCGGGGAGATCACCGCTGCGGCCGCCGCGGGTGTCCTCACCGCTGAGCAGGCGATGGTCTTCGTGCGCGAACGCGGGCGCGCCATGGCCCAGGCTGCCGCCATGACTCCCACGGGCATGAGCGCCGTGCTCGGAGGCGATGCCGACGAGATCGTGACCGCGGCCAACGCACTCGGTCTCACCGCGGCCAACATCAACGGCGCAGGGCAGATCGTCGTGGCCGGCACACTCGAGGCCCTCGCTGCCTTCGCCGATTCGCCGCCGGAGAAGGCACGCGTGCGACCTCTCCAGGTCGCGGGTGCATTCCACACCGACTACATGACACCCGCCGTCGAGGTCCTCGCGCGCCACTCGCGCTCGATCTCCACGCACGATCCGCGCATCCACCTTCTGTCCAATGCCGATGGGCGCGTCGTCCACGACGGGCGCGATGTGCTGGCACGACTCGTCGCACAGGTGAGCAGGCCGGTCCGATGGGACCTGTGCATGGCCACCATGGCCGACCTCGGAGTGACGGGACTCATCGAGATCCCGCCGGCAGGCACGCTCACGGGCCTGGCGAAGCGCGCCCTCCCCGGGGTCGAGGCACTCGCGCTCAACACCCCCGATGACCTTGATGCGGCCTGGGACCTCGTGGCCCGGCACGGCGGCCCCAGCCCCCTCGACCAGGCGCCCACCTGGCGCCTCGTCGTCGCCCCCATGAAGGGCATCTTCCATCGCGCGGATCCCACGGTCGGGGTCGGTGATCCGCTTCCTCGCTCAGCGGAGATCGGCCGCGTGAGCAATCTGCGCGACACCGTCGAGGTCACCGCGCCGCACGGCGGCACTGTCGTCGAGTGGATCGTCGAAGATGGCGACCCGGTCTCTCCCGGGCAGCCGCTCGTGCGCCTTCACCCCCATCACGAGGAGGTCACCGCATGACCGCGCGCATCCAAGGCCCGACAGGAGCGCCGTATGCGCGCATCCTCTCCGTCGGCAGCTACCGCCCCGAGCGTGTCGTCACCAATGCGGAGGTGTGCGCGCGGATCGACTCCACGGACGAGTGGATCCGTGAGCGTTCCGGCATCGCGGAGCGACGCTATGCCGCGCCGGAAGAGACGGTCGTCGACCTGTCGGTCTACGCCGCAGAGAAGGCCCTCGCATCCGCGGGCATTGCTCCCGACCAGATCGGATTCGTCCTCGTCGCGACCGTGACACACCCCTACCAGACACCGTCGGCCGCATCGGAGGTCGCATACCGCCTCGGTGCCGTCAATGCCGCGGCCACGGACATCAGTTCAGCGTGCGCAGGCTTCTGCTACGGCCTCGCCATGGCACAGGACATGGTGCGCGGTGGCAGCGCGGAGTACGTCGTCGTGGTGGGTGTCGAGAAGCTCACCGACTGGATCGACCTGGATGACCGCTCCACCGCGTTCATCTTCGCCGATGGCGCTGGAGCGGTCGTCGTAGGTCCGTCCGACGAGCCCGCCATTGGGCCCGTCGTGTGGGGATCCGACGGCTCGCAGCATGACGCCATCTGCATGACCCAGTCGCTCGTCGACTACCGCGACAACGGCGGCCCGCGCTTCCCCACTCTCTCGATGCAGGGCCAGCAGGTCTTCCGCTGGGCCGTGTCCAACGGGTCGGTCGTGGCGCAGGAGGCTCTCGCCCGTGCGGGTGTGACGGCGGATGACCTGGATGCCTTCATCCCGCACCAGGCCAACATGCGGATCACCGACGCCATGATCCGCGCCCTCAAACTGCCCGAGCACGTGCCCGTCGCCCGCGACATCGAGACGACCGGCAACACCTCGGCAGCGTCCATTCCCATCGCGATGGACCGCATGCTCTCCACCGGTGAGGTCCCCCACGGGGGCACTGCACTCCTCATCGGATTCGGAGCCGGCCTGGCCTATGCCGCCCAGGTCGTGACCCTGCCCTAGCGTGGACCCCACGCACTCTTCGCACACCCACCGGAAAGGAAGCAGCATGAGCCAGGAGATCCTCGACGGCCTCGCCGTCATCGTCAACGAGGTCGCCGGAGTCCCGGTCGCCGATATCCAGCCTGACAAGTCCTTCATCGACGACCTCGACATCGACTCGCTCTCCATGGTCGAGGTAGTCATGGCTGCAGAGGACAAGTGGGGCGTGAAGATCCCCGACAGCGAGGTCAAGAACCTCCGCACCGTCGGCGACGCCGTCGCCTACATCGAGAAGTCGACCGCCTGACCGATGCGCATCGCCGTCACGGGGCTGGGGGCCACGACACCGCTCGGCGGTGACGTGGCCAGCAACTGGTCCGCACTCATCGAAGGCCGCTCCGGCATCAAGACGCTCACCGAGCCGTGGGTGGACGAGATGACGGTCCATTTCGCCGGCGTCCTCGCCGAGGAGCCACCTCTGGATCGGGTCGAGGCACGCAAGCTCGACAGATCCCAGCAGGTGGCCCTCGTCGCCGCGCGCGAGGCGTGGGCCGATGCCGGCAGCCCCGAGGTGGACCCGCTGCGCATGGGCACGGTCATCGGCTCGGGGATCGGCGGCTTCCTCACCCTGCTCAATGCGTACGACACCCTCAAGGAACGCGGGCCCTCGCGCATCTCCCCGCACACCGTGCCGATGCTCATGC
>CAZLNF010000147.1:0-4540 GCA_964560885.1 uncultured Actinomyces sp.
TGCGTCCGCAGGTGAGTGTCGTTACCAATGCCCTCTGGGACCACCTGGAGGAGCAAGGCACGACTCTTCAGGAAATCGCCATCTCACTGAGCAAGGTGATGGTCGGGTCACAGCTGGCAATCACTGCTGAGCATCGCACCGACACCCGTGCCGTCCTCGCCTACGAAGCACAACTGCACGGATGTGACTTCGACGCCGTGAGCGGTGACCAGGTGTCTCCCCAGATCCTGTCGCGCCTCCCTGGGGCCCATCCCGACAACGTCGCCATAGCCCTTGCGGTCGCCGCCTTCGCGGGGGTGGATCAGGAGACCGCTATCCGGGGCATGCAGGCGGCGACGGTCGAGCCCCTGCCCACCCTTCCCGTGGCGGCGGTCATCGACGGCGTCGAGTGGTTCTACCGTGACATCGGATCGATCAACGACACCGACAGCCTCACCCCTGCTCTCCGCGACGCAAGAGACCAGATGCCTCCGGATGCCGTGACGCTCGCGATCCTCACGACTCGCTGGGATCGGCCCCTCCGCGCCATCCAGTTCGCATCGAGCATCACCCCCGCCGACGTTGACGGCATCGTCATCGCGGGCGAACCGGATTGGATCGTGCGCCACTACGCGCGACGGCGTGACTGGAATCGCAACCGAACGACTCGACTGGGGACATGGGGCTTCGGTGAGCGCCCGACGTACCGCAGGATGCGGGAGCTCGCAGAGCGCGTGTCTGGCGCCGCACCGAAGCGCATCGGCCTCATTGGCCTGGAGAACAACCACCAGTACGTCGCCGACCTCATTCGTATGAGAATGCTGGGCGAGGACGTGCTATGACGGCCTTCACGGACCCCGCCCTCTTCCGCTTCCTCCTGGTCGTCTCCGTCGCCATCGCCTTCGCCGTATACACGCGCTTCCACCTTGTGGGCGGCGGCTCAGTCGCGGGCGGCTACGTCGCCATCCTGGCCATCACTGCCCAGTGGGAGACGCTCCTGGGCAGTGCCCTCGTCACCGTGCTCACGCTCATCGTCCTTCGCGGCATCATCCTGCGGTTCGTGGCACTTCCACGGTCCGCGATCTTCGTCCTGTCCGTCCTCACGAGCGCTCTACTCACGGTCGCCCTCCTGACCGTGACGCCCTTCGTGCAGGAGGTGAGCGGCTTCGTAGGCATCTCCATCGCCTTTGGCGCCTTCGTCGTCCCCGGCCTTCTCTGTTACGACATCTCCCACCAGGGCCTGCTCCGCACGGTCGTGGCACTAGGGGCGGTCTCCGTGGGGACCGTCGCCGTATGTCTACCCGCTTTCTTGGCCATGCAGGGACTGCCCACGGGCACCGAGGACGTCGCGCCGATCGTCGAGCGAATCCCCCCGGACTTGCTCCCCTTCGGGATCATCGCGGCCATCGTGATCGGCGGTGCTCTTCGCTTCTCCTTCGGCTTGCGATCGGGGGGCTTCATCGGGGCGCTCTTCATCATCGAGTTCTTCACGATCACGGCCTTTGTCACGGTGATCCTCGCCGCGCTTGCCACGCACCTTCTCTCGCGCGTCTATGAGCGATACGTCTTCATGTCGCCTCGGCAGCGCAGCATGTTCGCCCTCATCCTGGGCTCTCTCATCGCCTGGGCCTCACTCTTCTGGGCTTCGGCACTCGGGTGGGCACCCGCCATGGAAGCGAATGCCTACACCCTGTCCCCGTTGCTCGCGGTCGGCCTCGTGGCGGCAGACATGGGCAGGCCCGCTTCGGGGGTCATGCGCACCATCATCGGGACCATGCTGACCGCACTGGGGATTGCTGCCGGCCTATGGATCACGCAGAGCCTCGGGCTCCTCGCGGGCATCGCCTACCTGCTCGCCGTGATGGCGCTGGTCACGCCGGCGGCGATGGACATCGCACGCTCCTATTCGGCGGCCGCTGCGTCCGGGAAAGCGCGGACCGGCACAATCAGCCCGTGACCGCACCCATTCGCACCTCGCGCACTGGCTCCCGAATCGCCGCCGTCATCGCGACCCTCGCCGCACTTGCGCTCGTCGCGGGGCTGCCGCTCGCCTCCGCCGATGACGCTCCCACGCCGGCCGGATGGGTTACCCAGATCGGCACCTTCGACTACCTCGTGCAGCCGGACTACGACGGACTCGCGCCGGTGAGCGACGGAATCCGTGGGGCAACCATCGGCCTGGGCACCTTCGATCGCCTTGACGGTGAGCTCGTCCTGATCGGAGGGACGACGTATCGCGTCGGCACCGACGGCATCCCGCGCGTCGTATCGACGTCGCGCACGACACCGTGGGTGGAGGCTGTGCGCTTCACCCCACAGGCTTCGATGCGCGTGCCCGCGGGCACCGAATGCTCCGCGCTCGGCCCCCTCATCGATGACCTTGCGGGGACGACGGGCGGGATGGTGGCCGCGCGACTCATCGGCACCTTCGATGTGCTCACCGCGCGCAGCGTGCCCGCGCAGTCAAAGCCCTATCCGCCGCTGTCGGAGGTGGTGGCCACGCAGACCGTATTCCCGCTCACGGACGTGAGCGCCACGCTGGTCGGCTTCCGCACCGGCTCCGACTTCCTCGGCGTGGGTGCACCCGGCCTCCACCTGCATGGACTCACGAAGGCGCGCGATGCCGGCGGCCACATCCTCGGCTGCACCACGGGGTCCGACGTTCGCCTGTCGATCCAGCGCACACAGGGCGTCCGACTGATCGCCGGCCCCTGATCCCCGATCTACTCGAAACGGGACTGGCTGCGCCACAGGTCGATGCCGGCCTCGACGGCGTATTCGTCGATCGCCGCGATCTCGGCGGGCGTGAAGTCCAGGCGCTGCACGGCGGCAGCGGTCTCGCGCAGTTGATCCGCGCTGCTCGCACCCAGCAGGGTCGACGTCACGCGAGGATCGCGCAGCGTCCACGAGATGGCCATCTGCGCCAGCGACTGTCCGCGCTCGCGGGCAATGGCCGCGAGTCCGCGCACCCGCGCGAGATTGTCGTCGTGTGCCATCGCGGGATCCAGGGACTTGCCCTGCTCGGCTCGCGAGCCGGCCGGGACTCCCTGCGCATAGCGGTCGGTCAGCATGCCCTGCGCCAACGGGCTGAAGGTGATGATGCCGACTCCGAGATCGTCACAGGTCTCGATGAGACCGTCGCCCTCGATCCATCGATTGAACATCGAGTACGACGGCTGGTGGATGAGCAGCGGTACGCCCATGTCGCCGAGGATGCGCGCCGCCTCGATCGTGCGCGAGGGGGAGTACGACGAGATACCGGCGTAGAGCGCCTTGCCCGAGTGCACCGCGGTGGCGAGTGCGCCCATCGACTCCTCGAGCGGAGTCTCGGGATCGGGTCGGTGGTGATAGAAGATGTCGACGTAGTCGAGGCCGAGTCGATCAAGGGACTGGTCGAGTGAGGCGAGGATGTACTTGCGCGAGCCCAGATCGCCGTAAGGGCCCGGCCACATATCCCAGCCCGCCTTGCTCGAGATGATGAGCTCATCGCGCAGACCCGCGAAGTCCTCGGCCAGGATGCGCCCGACATTGATCTCTGCCGAGCCGTACGGCGGGCCGTAGTTGTTGGCCAGATCAAAGTGCGTGATGCCCAGATCGAAGGCGGTCTGCAGCATCTCTCGCTGAGTCTGCAGCGGCGTATCGTCGCCGAAGTTGTGCCAGCAGCCAATGGTGACGGCGGGCAGCCTCAGGCCGCTTCGCCCGCAACGGCGGTAGGGCATGCGACCGTCGTAGCGGTCAGGATCCGGGGCATAGGTCTCGGGCATGCGGCGCAGTCTGCCACCGTGGCCCAAGCTCAGTGATTGGGCCCGACCTCTGCCGCCTTCTCGACGGTGAGTAGCGAGACCTCCTCATTCTCGGCGCGCTCGGCCGCGAGGCCACCGCGGACTCCGAAGAGGCGCTTCGCGAAGACCAGCCAGACGACGGCCGCCACGTTGATGAGGAGGAGCACGATCTTGAACGCCGAGACGTGCTCGATCAACTCGTACACCTCGAGTGGGATGAAGGCGGCGGTCGCCACCGCTGCGAGGTATTCACCCCATCGCTTGCCGAGCCACAGGCCGATGGCCTCGGCCCACTTCACCGCGCCAAGGAGAGCGATCGCCGTCCCGAGCAGGATGATCGTGTCCGGGCTGATCTCCGACCAGCGATCGAGTCCTCTCGCCAGCCAGGAGCGGTCGATGTCCCAACCCAGAGTCCGCGTCGCGGGCTCAAGGGCGGGCACGGCCTGCTTCAGGTCCGCGAGGAATTCCGGCACACGGTCGCTCACGAACCACGCGGTGATGCCGACGGCGAGCCACGCCGTGCCCTCGATCCCGCGCAGCACGGCGAGCAGGCGCAGGATGATCAACTGCCGCAGGGCGCGACCACGCGTGGGCGTGGGCGCAAGGTCCGCGGGTCCTGACCCGGCCGGTTCCTCGGCGACATAGGCACCGCAGCGCAGGCACCGCCATGCCTCACCCGCGACCGTCGTCGCGCGCAGCCGGTCGGCGTACTCGCTCTCGTCCGGCCGATAGGTGATGTGACCGCGCAGCCCGCACGACACGAGTCCCCAGTCGATCAC
>CAZLNF010000148.1:0-4520 GCA_964560885.1 uncultured Actinomyces sp.
CGATCAGTAGTACGGCGTATTGGGGTCTACCTGCAGTGACCAGGCGTTGATGCCGCCACCCACGTGCACGGCATCGGAGAACCCTGCGCCGTGAAGCACAGCGAGCACCTCCGCCGAGCGACCGCCCACCTTGCAGTGCAGGACGATCGGCTTGTCGGTCGGCAGCTTCTCGAGGGCGGAGCCATCGAGGAACTCGCCCTTGGGGATGAACTCCGCACCGTCGATCGTGGCGATCTCCCACTCGATGGGCTCGCGCACGTCGATGAGCACGAAGTCGCGCTCACCACGCTCGCGCTCCTCGAGCATCTGCTTGAGGTCGTGCACGCTGATGGTGCTGTCGCGCGCAGCCTCGGCGGCCGCGTCGGAGATCACGCCGCAGAAGGCGTCGTAGTCGATGAGCTCGGTCACGGTGGCATTGGGCCCGCAGATGGCGCAGTTCGGATCCTTGCGGATGCGCACCTCGCGGTAGTCCATCTCGAGGGCGTCGTAGACCTTGAGACGGCCGAGGAGCGGGTCGCCGATGCCGGTGAGGAGCTTGATCGCCTCGGTGACCTGAATCGAGCCGATGCTCGCGCACAGCACGCCGAGCACGCCGCCCTCGGCGCACGAGGGCACCATGCCGGGCGGCGGAGGCTCGGGATAGAGGCAGCGGTAGCAGGGGCCATGCTCGGCCCAGAAGACACTCGCCTGGCCGTCGAAGCGGTAGATGGATCCCCACACATAGGGCTTGCCGAGCAGGACGCACGCATCATTGACGAGGTAGCGCGTCGCGAAGTTGTCGGTGCCGTCGACGATGAGGTCGTACTGGGCGAAGAGCTGCATGACGTTGGAGGAGTCGAGGCGCTCGTCGTGGATGACGACGTCGACATAGGGATTGATCTCCTTGATGGAGTCACGCGCACTCTCGGCCTTGGATCTGCCGATGTCGCTCTGCCCGTGGATGATCTGGCGCTGCAGGTTGGACTCGTCGACAGTGTCGAACTCCACGATCCCGAGAGTGCCGACACCCGCCGCCGCCAGGTACATCAGCGCGGGACTGCCGAGTCCGCCGGCACCGATGCAGAGCACGCGCGCATTCTTCAGGCGCTTCTGCCCCGACATCCCGACATCGGGGATGATCAGGTGGCGGCTGTAGCGGCGGACCTCGTCGGCAGACAGGCTGTCGGCGGGCTCGACCAGCGGCGGCAAGGACATGACTCTCCTCATGGGGGATCTGGAGCAACCACGGTACCCATGCGTGTATTCCCGCGCCCGATGGGGAGACTAGGGCCATGGGGCGTCCCGTCATCGGTCTGTCGACCTACGTCGAGCCTGCTCGCTGGGGCGCCTGGGAGGTGCCCGCGGCACTGCTGCACGAGTGGTACGTCGATGCCGTGCGTGAGGCGGGTGGCCGAGCCGTCCTGCTGCCCCCCGACTCGACAGACGATGACGTCCTCGACCGCATCGACGGGCTCATCCTCATCGGCGGTGCCGATGTAGGCCCGGCGAACTACGGCGCCGAGCCGCACTCCACGGTGGACGCCCCCCGCGTGGAGCGCGATGCCAGCGAGCTGCTGCTCTGCCGGGGAGCCCAGTCACGTGATCTGCCGCTCCTGGGGATCTGCCGCGGGATGCAGGTCATGGCGATCGCCTATGGCGGTTCGCTGATCCAGGACCTGCCCGACGCGGGCTACGGGCTTGTCCACCGCGAGATGCCGGGCACCTTCACCGAGCATGACGTGCGCTTCGCTCCCGGCTCCCGCATCGCCGACATCTATGGAGTGCCGACCCTGAGCACGAACTCGTCACACCATCAGGGCATCGCCGATCCCGGCTCCCTCGTGCCGACGGGGTGGACCGGCGACGGCCTCATCGAGGTGCTCGAGGCTCCGGAGTCTCGCTTCACCGTCGGCGTGCAGTGGCATCCCGAGCACCCTGACCGGCGAATCCTCGAAATGCCCCTCTTCCGCGCGCTGATTGCGGCAGCCTCCGACTAGCAGGCCTCGCGCAGGCCGTCTCTGCGACCCGCGCCCGAGCAAAGGAGTCCCCATGCAGGTCGATGTCCGTCACGGGCCTTCATTCGCCCTCGCCCGCTGCACGCTTGCCGCTGGCGAGCACGTCAAGGTGGAATCCGGTGCCATGGCCGCGATGAGCGACGGCATGAACCTGGACGCCAAGATGGAGGGAGGATTCCTCAAGTCGCTGGGCCGCAGCGCCCTCGGCGGCAACTCCTTCTTCGTCACGTCGTACACCAGCTCGGTCGACGGTGGCTGGGTCGATGTCGCCGCGATCCTCCCGGGTGACATCACCGTCATCGACTCCACGCCCGAGCGACCCCTGGCCGTGACGCGCGGGGCGTGGCTCGCCAACGAGCAGAGCCTCACGATGGACACGAAGTGGGGCGGTGCCAACAACCTCTTCGGCGGCGAGGGCGGCTTCGTGTCGCGCTTCGACGGCGCGGGCAAGGTCGTCGTGGCGTCGTACGGCGCGCTCGACCAGCACGCGCTCCACGAAGGCGAGCGGTTGGTGGTGGACTCCGGGCACATCGTCGCCTACGACGCCTACATCGCCATGCAGGCCCGCACCACGGGCGGGATCATGAAGTCA
This sequence comes from uncultured Actinomyces sp., assembly GCA_964560885.1. GTDB lineage: Bacteria > Actinomycetota > Actinomycetes > S36-B12 > S36-B12 > Mxb001. The sequence goes on from CAZLNF010000148.1 coordinate 2,587, forward strand.
CTGAAGTCCGGCGAGGGAATCGTCGTGGAGATCACGGGTCCGGGACTCGTGTGGACCCAGTCGCGCAACCCCAACGGCCTGGTCACCTGGCTGACCGCGGTGCTGCCCTTCAGCCGCAGCTAGCCCCGCTACAGAGGGGTGACGTAGGCGCCGGAGATCCCGCCGTCCACGAGGAAGTTCGACGCGGTGATGAAGGACGAGTCGTCCGAGGCGAGGAAGGCCACGGCAGCCGCGATCTCCTCGGGCTCGCCGAAGCGGCCGAAGGGGATGTGCACGTAGCGGCGCGCGGCGCGCTCCGGATCCTTGGCGAAGAGCTCCATGAGCAAGGGGGTGTTCACCGGTCCGGGCGAGATCGCATTGACGCGCACGCCTTCGCGGGCGAACTGCACGCCCAGCTCGCGCGACATCGCGAGCACGCCACCCTTGGATGCCGTGTAGGAGATCTGCGACGTCGCAGCACCCATGGTCGCGACGAACGACGCGACGTTGATGATCGACCCTCGCCCCTGCTCGAGCATGTAGGGAAGCACGGCCTTGCAGCCAAGGTAGACAGATGTGAGGTTGACGTCCTGCACGCGCTTCCACGCCTCGAGGCCGGTGTCGAGGATCGAGTCATCGTCGGGCGGGGAGATACCGGCATTGTGGAACGCCACGTCGATCGAGCCGTAGGTGTCCACGGCGACCTTGTACATCCGCTCGTTGTCCTCAGGCGAGGTGACATTGACCTTGACGAAGGTGCCCCCCACCTCAGCGGCAGCCGCCTCGCCCGTCTTGTCGTCCATATCGGCGATGACGATGTTGGCGCCCTCACTCGCGAGGCGTCGAGCGGAGGCCAGGCCGATGCCGCTCGCCCCTCCCGTGATGAGAGCGGTGCGGCCGACAAGGCGACGGCAGACAACATCGGACATGGCTTACTCCTCCGTAAGGGATCAGTCGGTGGCGATGAAGACGTTCTTGGTCTCGGTGAAGGCCTCGGGCGCATCCGGGCCGAGCTCGCGACCCAGCCCCGAGCGCTTGAAGCCGCCGAAGGGCGTCCAGTAGCGCACCGAGGAGTGCGAGTTGACCGACAGGTTGCCGGACTCCACGCCGCGCGAGACACGCAGCGCGCGACCGATGTCGCGACTCCAGATGGAGCCCGACAGGCCGAAGTCAGAGTCGTTGGCCATGCGGATCGCATCGGCCTCGTCCTCGAAGGGCATGACGGCGACGACCGGGCCGAAGATCTCCTCGCGGTACGCGCGATCGCTCTCCGACGACGGCACGATCACCGTGGGCGGGAACCACCAGCCCGGTCCGTCGGGGCAACTGCCGCGAAAAGCGACCTGGGAGTCATCGATGTACGCCGCGACACTCTCGCGATGAGCCGCGGTGATGAGCGGTCCCATCTCGGAGGAATCGAGCGCGGGGTCCTCCACGCGCACTCCCGCCACGGCTGGCTCGAGCAAGCCCATGAAGCGATCGAAGACCGAGCGCTCCACGAGGATGCGCGAGCGCGCGCAGCAGTCCTGCCCGGCGTTGTCGAAGACGCCGTACGGCGCGGTCGCCGCCGCGCGCTCGAGGTCGGCGTCAGCGAAGACGATGTTGGCGCTCTTGCCACCGAGCTCAAGCGTCAGGCGCTTGATCTGCGGCGCACAGCCCGCCATGATCTGCTCGCCCACTTCGGTCGATCCGGTGAAGACGACCTTGCGCACGAGGGGATGCGTGACGAAGCGGTCACCGACCACCGACCCCTTGCCCGGGATGACGGTGAAGACCCCCTCGGGGATTCCCGCCTCGAGGGCGAGCTCGCCCAGGCGAATTGCCGTGAGCGGCGTGACCTCGGCCGGCTTGAGCACGACGGTGCATCCCGCGGCCAATGCGGGTGCGAAGCCCCAGCCTGCGATCGGCATGGGGAAGTTCCAGGGCACGATGACGCCGACGACGCCGATGGGCTC
>CAZLNF010000149.1:0-4512 GCA_964560885.1 uncultured Actinomyces sp.
TGTCCCCTCCCGCGAGACCATCGATGGGGTCCACGTCATCCGGGCGCCACACGACCCACCCGACGTGCCCTTCAGCGAGGCAACCCTGCTCGCCTGGGTCATGGGGATGCAGACCGGGATGATCCGACAGGGGGCGAGCGTCGGCCCTGTCGACGTCGTGCACGCGCACGACTGGGTGACCGCGCATGCGGCGATCGCACTCCGCGACATCGTGGGCGCAGGCGCACTCGTGGCCACCATCCACGCGACCGAGGCGGGCCGGCACCAGGGCTGGCTGCCTGGACCGCTCTCGGACGCGATCCACTCCGTCGAGCACTGGCTTGCCCACGAGGCTGATCGCGTCATCACGTGCTCGCAACACATGCGTCGCGAAGTCGAGCAGCTCTTCGGCCTGCCCGGGGACCGAGTCTCGGTCATCGCCAATGGCATCGACCTGAAGCGGTGGCGTGCCACTCGCGCTCGCACCGAGCAAGCTCGAGATGCGCACGCAGCGACCGGGCCGCTCGTCGTCTTCGTCGGGCGCCTGGAGTGGGAGAAGGGCGCCCACACCCTGATCGACGCGCTGCCGCGACTGCGGCGCCGCATCCCAGGGCTGCGTGCCGTGATCGCCGGCCGCGGTGGGCACGCCGCCGAAATCGAGGACCAGGCACGACTCAAGCGCGTGGGCGGCGCGGTGGACTTCGTCGGCTGGCTGCCCGAGCCAGAACTCCATGGGCTCATCGCCGCAGCGGACGTGCTCGTCGTGCCCAGCATCTACGAGCCCTTCGGCCTCGTCGCCATCGAAGGGGCCGCCCTCGGTGCGCCGCTCGTGGTAGCCCGCACGGGAGGGCTCGCGGAGTTCGTCGAAGACGGCGTCACCGGTCGGACCTTCGCACCCGGCGACGTGGCAGGGCTCGCGGATGCCGTCACCGCAGCCATCTCCGACCCGGCGTCGTCACGCTCCATGGCAGTCGCAGCGCGCGAACGGCTTCGCGAGTCCTACGCCTGGTCGCTGCTCGCCGAGCAGACCGACGAGGCATACGACCGTGCCTTGGCTGCGGGGCGAAGCGCGGCCACACCGCCTGCGGTGCGCCTCCCCGGGCGATCGGTCAATCTGCTTCTATCGTGACCCCCGCATTGCGGTCGGCAGCCAATGCCGTCTTGCGAGCGATGTCGGCGATGGCCTCGCGTCGCTCGACCTGCGCGGCGTACACCTCCCGGCGGTCCTTGAGCACGCGCGCGGGGATCCCGCCCGCGATCGCGTAGTCCGGGAGGCTGCCCCGGACGACGGCGTGGGCGGCGATCACGCAACCGCGACCGATGGTGGCTCCGCGCAGGACGGACGCCTTCGCGCCGATCCAGACATCGGGACCGATCCGCACCGGCGACTTCACGATGCCCTGGTCCTTGATGGGGATGGTGACGTCATCCGTGACGTGGTCGAAGTCGCAGATGTAGACCCAGTCGGCGACGATGGTGCCCTCGCCGAATTCGACGTCGAGGAAGCAGTTGACGGTGTTGTCTCGACCGAAGACGCACTTGTCGCCGACGCGCAGGGTGCCCTCGTGGCATCTCAGGCGGTTCTCGTCTCCGATGTGCACCCACCTGCCCAGGATGAGGCGGCCGTAGCCCCGTCGCGCGTGGACTTCGACACGCCGTCCGAGGAAGACGAAGCCCTCCGTGACGATGTGGGGGTTGCGCAGCCGGAAGACCATGAACCTCCAGTAGCGCACGAGGTACCACCACGACCAGGCGCGATTGCGCACGACCCAGCGCAGCGAGGGGATAGTGAGGAACCTCGCCTGTCGGGGATCGCGATTGCGACTCAGGGCCGGACTCCGGTCACGCTCACGTTGTAGAAGAACTCATCGGGCACGACATACGCGAGGGCGCGACGGTCGACGGCGTCGAGTGCCATCCACGTGCGGTAGGCGAACATCGCCCACCCCCAGCCGAGGGATCCCGGCTTGACCGCGGCCTCGAAGGTGCGCACCGGCCAGCCGAACCACGAGGCAGTCAATTCCTCGGTCACCGTCTCGACATCGATGGCGCCCGCGCGCATGGCCAGACGCGCCAGTGAATCGGGGTCGAAGGTGTGCAGATCGACGACGGCTTCGAGCCGCGCCTCCTCCGAGGACTGGGCGAGCTCCTCCTCGGATCGGGCGTAGCGCTCACGCAGGCCGGGCAGGCGCGTCGCGCGGCCTGCCGCCCACCAGGTGAGGGTGGAGAGACGTCGCGCGATGACGTCGCCACGCTCGGTCGGCTCACCGCAGAAGACGAAGCGCCCACCGGGCCGCAACACCCGGAGGATCTCGCGGAAGGCCAGGTCGAGATCAGGGATGTGGTGCAGGACCGCGTGGCCGATGACGAGGTCGAACTCCCCATCCGCGAACGGCAATGCCTCCGCGTCGGCAGCCTGCCCCTCGACAGCGAGTCCCAGCGCTTGGCCGTTGCGCACGGCGACGTCGACCATGCCCTGGCTGATGTCGGTGACCACCGCGGAGCGGGCGAGGCCCGCCTGCATGAGGTTGAGGGTGAAGAATCCGGTGCCGGCACCGATCTCGAGCATGCGCTCGGCTGGCCATCCCGTCTCCCCGGCAATGTGGACGTAGCGATCCCGGGCGTAGGAGATGCAGCGCTCGTCGTAGGAGATGCTCCACTTCTCGTCGTAGGTCGAGGCCTCCCAGTCGTGGTAGACGATGTTCGCCACCTTGGGGTCGGCCCAGGCCTCACGCATCCGCGCCTCGTCGATGCTCATGAGCCGGTGAACTCCGCCTGGCCCGGACCCTTCTCGATGAAGGAGCGCATGCCGATCTCGCGATCTTGGGTGCCGAAGAGGCTGGCGAAGTGGACTCGCTCGATCTCGAGGCCGTCCTCGAGGTCGGTCTCCATGCCTCGCGCGATCGCGGCCTTGGCGGCCTGCATGGCCAGGCGCGGCCCCCGGGCCAGCTGACGTGCCCATGCGAGCGCCTCGTCGTAGACCGACTCAGGCGCGACCACGCGATCGACGAGGCCGATGGCAAGTGCTTCGTCGGCACCGATGAAGCGACCGCTGAGGATGATGTCCTTCGCCCGCGACAGGCCGACAAGACGTGGCAGGCGCTGTGTGCCACCCGCTCCGGGGATGATGCCGAGCAGGATCTCCGGCTGACCGAGCTTGGCGTTGTCGCCGGCGACGCGGAAGTCACAGCACATCGCGAGCTCGCAGCCTCCGCCCAGGGCGAAGCCGGTCACGGCGGCGATCGTCGGCTGCGGGATCCGCTCGATCTCCGTGAAGCAACCCTGCAGCCCACGCGTGCGCTCGAGGGCTTCGGACAGCGACCAGTCGGCCATCTCCTTGACGTCGGCGCCGGCGGCGAAGACCTTGGGGCCGCCGTAGACGATGACCGCATCGACATCACGCCGCACGGCGACCTCGCGAGCGGCGTCGCGCAATCCCTGCTGGACCTGGATGGAGAGGGCGTTCATGGGCGGGCGGTCAAAGCGGATGGTGGCAATGCCCTCGGCGACATCCACCCTCACCTCATCGGTCATGCCGTGCCTCCTGAGTGCGTGTCCGCGCGCTGAGCCGCCCTGCGCCCCGGCAGCCTAGTAGCGTGGCCTGCGCCCACCGCGAGAGAGCCGGGGGAGCACGAGGGGCCGGGAGCCAGAGGGGCATATGCAGCCGACGATCGACGGGGCCGGAGCCTGGGATCCACTCGGCCTCACCCTCGATGCCACCGGTGCCAACGTCGCCCTGTGGGCACCGGGCGCCACCAGCGTGGACCTCTGCCTCTTCGATGATGCGGGCCACGAACAGCGGATCCGACTGCCCGAGCAGACCTTCGGCGTCTTCCACGGTCATGTGGCGGGCATCGCCTCCGGAGCGGCGTACGGCTTCCGCGTCGACGGGCCGTGGGATCCCCAGCACGGTGCTCGCTGGAATCCCGCCAAGCTGCTCATGGATCCCTACGCGCGTGCGCTCGACGGTGAGTTCCGTCTCGACCCGGCTGTCTTCGCGCACGAGGGCAGTGACGACCTGGTCCGCAATGACGCCGACTCGGCCCCGTTCGTGCCGCGCAGTGTCGCGGTGACAGCGTCGTTCGACTGGTATGAAGACCGCGCGCCGCAGACGCCCTGGACCGACACGGTCATCTACGAGACACATGTGCGCGGCATCTCGATGCGCCATCCGGACGTGCCCGACAACCTCCGCGGCACCTACGCCGGCCTCGCCCATCCCGCGGTGGTGGACCACCTGGTGAATTTGGGCGTGACCGCGGTCGAGCTCATGCCCACGCATCACTTCGTCGACGAGACGCATCTGCTTGAGCTTGGACTCACCAACTATTGGGGCTACAACACGCTTGGCTTCTTCGCGCCTCATGCGGGGTACTCCGCGAGCGGCCAGCGCGGCGAGCAGGTGCGGGAATTCAAGGAGATGGTCCGCACACTCCACTCGGCGGGCCTGGAGGTCATCCTCGACGTGGTCTACAACCACACGGCCGAGGGCAATGAGCTGGGCCCGACCCTGTCCTTCCGCGGCATCTGCAA
>CAZLNF010000150.1:0-3503 GCA_964560885.1 uncultured Actinomyces sp.
TCGCGCCTTCCTGCATGGCGACGAAGAACGGGTTGGTCGAGTCCTTGGTGATCAGGGTCACCTTGACGGGATCGCCGGCGGGAGCCGGGGCCTCCGAGGTCTCCGCTGCGGAGGACTCGGGAGCAGCCGAGCTGGACGAGCCGCTGTCACTGGAACCACCGCAAGCGGCAAGGCCCAGTGCCAGCACGCCGGCGGAAGCCACGAAGGCAATCCGGCGACCTGTGAATGCACGTGCCATGAAGAAACTCCTCTTCATTGGGGGTCGGGTGACCCCGGGGGTCTACGCAACCTGTCGCGATGTGGCCCGGGGCGCAAGACGGGCATGCCGCCCGTTACTCAATCGTTCCTAGGCCGAGATCTTGACAACGTTGTCGTGAAGGATTTCTATGGCCTGCGTCACACCCGCGTCAAGGCCTTTTCGAGGGGGAGGGCGGTCCGTTATGGCTTCGTTACCGGAAGTCGCCCTGGGGAGTCCCCTCGCCGCGGGCCCCGGGCGTCGTCCCACGCTGCGCGATGTGGCAGCCCTGGCCGGGGTGAGCTTCAAGACCGTCTCCCGGGTCGTCAACGACGAGCCGGGAGTCTCGCTGGCAGTGGCTGACCGGGTCCGCGCGGCGGCCGACGAGCTCGGCTACCGGCCCAATGCCGCGGCCACGGCGCTCAGGCGAGCGGATGGCCGCACCGCGACCTTCGGCGTACTCCTCGAAGACGCCGGCAACCACTTCTTCGCGATGCTGCTGCGCGGCATCGAGGACGTCGCCCGAGAGCGCGGCGTCGCGGTCTTCACCTCGAGCACCGACCTTGACCTCGCCCGTGAGCGCGAGATGACGGCGGCGTACGTCGCGCGGCAGGTCGACGCCCTCATCACTGCGCCGAGCGATTCCGCCGGGGAGCACCTGCGCCGCGTGATCGCCCAGGGCCGGCGCGTGGTGCTCGTCGACCGCACCCTCGACGGGCTTGATGTCCCGACCGTGCTCGTCGATAACGTCTCGGGTGCGCGCACGGCCGTGGAGCACCTCATCGCACGGGGCCACCGGCGCATTGGCTTCCTGGGCCGCGACCCGTCGATCTACACCTCGCGCGGGCGATACGCGGGCTACGTCGAGGCCCTCACCGCGGCAGGGATCGAGCTCGACCCGGTCCTTGTGCACCGTGAGGGCTTCACCGGGTCGTCGGCGCGCGCCGACATCGAGCGGCTCCTCGACCTCACCGATCCACCCACCGCGCTCTTCACCGGCCAGGACGTCATCACGATGACCGCCGTGTCCGTGCTTCAGCGTCGCGGCCTCTCCGAGCGGGTCGCACTCGTCGGCTTCGACGACTTCGAGTTGGCCGACCTGCTCCAGCCGGGAGTCTCGGTCATCGCGCAAGATCCCCGCCGCATCGGTGCGCTGGCCGCCGAGCTCGCGCTCGATCCCGCCGGGACGGGTGTGCACCTGGTGCCGACGCGGCTCATCGCCCGCGGCTCCGGTGAGATCCCGGCCGGGCGATAGCGCTCGCTCACCGTGAATCACGGCGGCACTGCGACTAATCTCCCCGCTATGTCTCGCACGCGCGCCGCCCTGACGTGGTCGCTCGCAGCAGGCACCGCTGCCGTGCTCGCCGTCCCCATTCCCGCACTGGCACGGACTTCCCCAGCTCCGCGCGCTGACCTGGGGGTAAGCATCAATGCGGCCGTCAACTTCTCACCCGAGACCTACGCCAGTCGCGACAGCGAACTGGTGGTCACCGCAGGCGGCACGCTCGCGCTCGTCGCCGAGCGAGACGTCGTGTGCCACACCATCATCCTGCGCGCCTACGCGGGCACGGAAGAACTCGCCTCGAACGCCGTGGAGACCGACCGTCGCATCCTGCGCGCCGGCTCGACCAAGAACTACGCCGTCCGGATCGAGACCCTCGTCGAGGCCTCCGAGATGGCGTCGCTACGCCGTGGGCAGCCGGTCGAGGCGCGGCTCGAACTCGACTGCTCCACGGTCGTCGGAGACGAGTGGGACTTCGAGCTCAATCGCCAAGTGGTCGCGTCAGCACCGATCCGGGCGGCCTCGCTGGCGATCTCCCTCTCGAGCGACTGGGTCTTCCCCGACGACGACGAGCGACAGGTGCGCCCCGTCACTGTCAGCGTGACGGCGAGCGGTCCGAGCACGCTCACCGTCACGCGAGGCGGCTCGACGGTGTGGCGGGCGACCTCGACTAAGCCGGCGTACCGCGCGATGATCCCCTTGACGCGCACCCAGCAGGCCGGCACCTACCGCGTGAAGCTGACTTCAGGGAGTGCCTCGACAGCGTCGAACTTCCAGGTGGCACGCGGCTGGGCTCCCCTGGTCGACTCCGTCGCGAGTTGGCCGCGGTGCTCCGCGATCACCTGGTCATACGACGCCGGGGGTGCTCCCCGCGGCGGTGACGCGGGCATGACCGATGACCTCAAGAGGGTCTTCGATCGCTTCGCGCAGCTCACCGGACTGCGCTTCAGCCAGGCATCCGACTCGCGCGCAGACATCCAGGTCGGCTGGGGCGAGGCTCCCTTCGACGGCCCCGATGCCTCCGCGGGCGCCGCCGAGCGCGATGGCGTGCTGGGCTCGGGCATCCTCACGCTCTTCACGGGCAGCGATTGGGCGGCCACCCCCGGATTCGGCGTGCGCGGTCGCGGCGCGCTGCTCTATCACGAGATCGGACACATCCTCGGCCTCGGCCACGTGAAGGACAAGCGCCTGCTCATGTATCCGATCCACACCTTCGGCCAGTCGCCGCTGACGCCGCAGGCAGGCGATATCGCCGGCCTGCGCGAGCTCTATGCGCCGTCCACCTGTCGCTAGGTCAGCACCGGGCCCGGCGCGATGCGGGGCTAGAAGCTCACCACCATGTCGGCGGGTCGCCGGAACGCGAAGCCGCTCGGCGGCGTGACCGACACGAGATCGATCGACGGCCACGCGTCAAGCATCTCCTCCAGCGCGATGACCGTCTGCATACGCGCAAGGTGCACGCCGAGGCAGTGATGCTCTCCCGAAGAGAAGCTGAGCCCATGGCGCGAATTGGCACGATGGATATCGAAGCGCAGCGGATTCTCGAAGACGCTCGGATCGCGGTTGGCCGCGATCACCGACACGCCCACGAACTCCCGCTCGCCGATCTCCACCCCCGCGAGCGTCACCGGCTCCTGCGTCCATCGCTCCATGAAGGCCACCGGAGGCATCCAGCGGATCGCCTCATCGACCGCTCCCGCGAGGAGTGACCGATCGGCACGCACCTGCGCCATCGACTCCGGGTGCTGGAGCAGCAGCATGAGCGTGGTGAGCACCGACGCCTGGATCGTCTCGATCGCGCCGAACATCACCACGCGCAACTGCGCAGCGACTTCCTCAGGCGAGAGGTCGGAAGCTTCCACCACCTGCGAGCGACCCTCGAGCAGCAGCGCGGTCAGCTCCGCGCGCGCCGCTTCGGCGCGCTGCAGCGGCTCCGGGTCGCCGGTGTATTCCATCGCCGCGGCAAACGCGGAGTAAAACGAGTCG
>CAZLNF010000150.1:3513-4487 GCA_964560885.1 uncultured Actinomyces sp.
ACGCGCAACTGCGCGGCGACATCCTCTGGCGTGAGATCGGAATCCTCCACCACCTTCGAGCGCCCTAGTCCCTCGAGCAGCAGCGCGGTGAGCTCCGCTCGCGCCGCCTCAGCGCGCCGCAGTGGCTCTGGATCGCCCGTGTATTCCATTGCCGCCGCGAACGCGGAATCGAAGGAGTCAATACGTCGTACATCGTCGAGCGGCAAGCCGATCACCTGCGCGGCGACGCCCACCGCAAAGGGCGCGGCAAAGGCCTCGGTGAGTTCGACGCCCTCACGTGCATCGCCCGCGTCGATATCGGCGATCAACTCCCGTGCGTACGCGCGGATGGGCTCGGCGAAGAGGCGCTCGGACTCGCGCGCCCGGAAGGGAATCTCGAAGGGCTCCCGATAGCGCTCATGCTCCTCGCCGTCGACGGTGAGCATCATGCGCCCGAGCGAGGCGCGCACCATGTTCTGCTCCGCCTCGACGGTCGCGCCGGACTTCGGCAGCAGGATCTGGCGCGCGGGCTCGCGCGCGGTGATGAGCCAGCCGCCGAGCGCAGGCAGCCAGGTCACCGGCTCGCGCGCACGCAAGTCGTCGAGCACATGCTCGCGCCCGGCCTGCTCGAGGTCGTCCAGAGTGACGGCAGCGCCGGCAGGGAATGCCTGCCGGCGCTGCGCGTCCTCCGATTCGGAGACGACTGCCTGGTCGAGCAAGACCTAGCTCACGAGGTCGGCGATGGCATCGACGTTCTCGCGCTTGCGCCGCAGCGCGCCCACGATGATGCCGATGATGAAGACGCCGAACGGCATGAGCACGAGGAACCAACCGAGCGGGTTGAGCGCCCACGCCTGCACCGTCGGGTCGGTGCCCTCCGCCGCCGTGCCCGCGAAGATCGCGAACCGGCTCATGAGGAGGTAAAGACCCAGCGCCAGGCCGAGGATGGCGAGGATCGGCGCGATGAGCGTGTGCCACACGCGCGTGTCCTCCTT
>CAZLNF010000151.1:0-4459 GCA_964560885.1 uncultured Actinomyces sp.
AGGAACGCCGGCACTGCAGCGACGAGTACGCCGGTGAAGAGGATGCACAGCAGTCCGCCCGATACTGCTGAGACGGTTTCGCCGAACACTTCCGCCACCGCACCCGCCTCGACGTCGCCCAGACGCGGCCCGCCCACGACGACAACGGTGAAGATGCCCTGGAGGCGCCCGCGATAGTCATCGGGGGTGGCCGCCTGCAGGATCGTCGACCGGAAGATCGCACTCACGGAGTCGGCTCCACCGGCAATGGCCAGCAGGACGAGCGCGACGGGCAGTGCCCGGACCAGGCCGAAGACCGCGATGGCTCCACCCCAGATGCAAATCGAGATGACGACGGCCAGCCCTTGTCGGCGTACCTTCCCGAGCGGACCCGAGAGGACCGTGGCGATGATCGATCCGACGGCCGGCGCGGCCGAGAGGAGGCCGACGATGAGCGCAACGTCGGCAAGCGACCCGCCGTACCAGGCGGTGGCAATGGCGGGGAAGAGTGCACGTGGCATGCCGAAGACCATCGCCACGATGTCGAGGTAGAAGGACATCTGCAGGTTGCGCTTGCCCTTGAGGAAGCGCAGGCCCTCGAGCACGCTGCGCCAGCCGCGTGCCGCATCGGGAGCGACCCCCTCCGGCGGCAGCGAAGGCAACCGCCACATCGCCCATACGGAGATCGCGAAGACCACGAGGTCGAGGAGGTAGACCGTGGTGACCGTGCCCGTGCCCGCGATGAGGAAGCCGGCGACGACCGGGCCGATCGTGAAGGCGAGGCCCCAGGTGAGGGTGTTGAGCGCATTGGCTGCAGGCAACAGATGCAGGGGCACGAGGCGCGGCACGATCGCCTGCCGCGCGGGATTGGCCACGGCAAAGAAGCCGGACTGCACCGCGATGATCGCGTAGAGGAGTGCGACGGAATCAGCCCCCGCGACGGATTGCACGACGAAGGCGAGCGTGCTCACCCAGAGCCCGAGTGTCGCGATCAGCGCGACGCGACGTCGGTCGAAGCGATCGACCAGCGCACCGCCGTAGAGACCCAGCACGACAAGCGGCACGAGCTGGAAGAGCCCGGTGAGGCCGACCGCCCATGAGGAGCCGGTGAGGTCGTAGACCTCCAGGGCGACCGCCACCGCGGTCATCTGCTGCCCGGCCGTGCCGACGCTGTGGCCTATCCAGAGCCGCCGGAAGGGCGGGCTCTCGCGCAGCGGCGTGAGGTCGGCGAAGATGCGAGCCATCGGCGCTCAGGGCGACAGACGCTCGACGACCCAGGCGCCAGCGTCGTCGAGTGCACCGGCTCGCACGCGCCGGTACCGCAGTCGGTCGTGCAGACGCGAGTCGCGCCCCTGCCAGAACTCCACCGACTCGGGTACGACGATCCAGCCCCCCCAGAAGTCCGGGAGCGGCACCTCGCCGGGGAAGCGCTCGAGCAACTCCGCATGCCGCTCGTCGAGTACGGCGCGGTCGGCGATCACCTCAGACTGGCGACTGGCCCACGCACCCAGCTGCGAGCCGTGCGGGCGCGAGCGGAAGTAGTCGGCTGCCTCCTCGCGCGGGACCTCCACGGCTTCGCCGATCACCACCACCTGGCGATGCAGGGGAAGCCAGGGGAAGACACACGCCGCGCGTCGCGTCGCCTCGAGTTCGCGGCCCTTGCGCGAGCGGAGATTGGTGTAGAAGGCGAAGCCGCGGGCATCCGCGTCCTTGAGCAAGACGGTGCGCGCACTCGGCATGCCATCGGACGACACTGTCGAGACCACCATGGCGTTGGGCTCGACGATCCCGTCAGCGACCGCATCCGCGAGCCAGCGGCGGAATTGGGCCAGGGGGTCGGGGGCGAGGTCGGCCTCGATCAGGGTGCCCCGGTCATAGGTCAGCCGCATTCCCCTGAGGTCATGCTCATCGGCCACGGCCCGATCCCATCACGGCCGGGGTCGGAGCGCCCCGGCACCCGGCCTCCGGAGCGTGGGGGTTGAATGGAGCCATGACCGACTTCGTGCCGGGGCTTGAGGGCGTGGTGGCCTTCGAGACGCAGATCGCCGAGCCCGACCGCGATGGCGGTTCCCTGCGCTACCGGGGCGTCGACATCGAGGATCTCGTGGGCCGGGTGTCCTTCGGCAACGTCTGGGGGCTGCTCGTCGACAACGAGTTCAACCCCGGACTGCCCCCGGCGGAGCCCTACCCCATCCCGGTGCACTCGGGTGATGTGCGCGTCGACGTGCAGTCGGCTATCGCGATGCTCGCCCCCGGCTGGGGCCTCAAGCCACTCCTTGATATCGACGATGACACCGCGCGCGAGAACCTCGCGCACGTCTCCGTCATGGCCATGTCCTTCGTAGCCCAGGCCGCACGCGGCCTCGGCGTGCCCATGGTGCCGCAGTCCCGCATCGACGATGCCACCACGATCGTGGAGCGCTTCATGACGCGCTGGCGCGGGGAGCCCGACCCCCGTCACGTGCAGGCCGTCGACGCCTACTTCGTGTCTGCCGCCGAACACGGAATGAATGCCTCGACCTTCACCGCGCGGGTCATCGCCTCTACCGGGGCCGACGTCGCCGCCGCAATCTCGGGCGCGATCGGCGCCATGAGCGGCCCACTCCACGGCGGAGCCCCCTCGCGCGTACTCGGCATGATCGAGGAGATCGAGCGCACCGGTGACGCCGAAGGCTACGTGCGCGGCGTACTCGATCGAGGTCAGCGACTCATGGGCTTCGGGCACCGCGTCTACCGCGCCGAGGACCCCCGCGCCCGAGTGCTCCGCCGCACGGCGCAGGAGCTCAACGCCCCGCGCTACGAGGTGGCCCTCGCGCTCGAGACCGCGGCGCTCGCCGAGCTCCGTGCACGTCGGCCCGATCGCATCCTGGAGACCAACGTCGAGTTCTGGGCCGCGATCATGCTCGACTTTGCCGAGGTCCCCGCCCAGATGTTCACCTCCATGTTCACCTGCGCGCGTCTGGCCGGGTGGAGTGCCCACATCCTCGAGCAGAAGCGCACCGGTCGACTCGTGCGCCCCTCCGCGCGCTACGTCGGGCCGAGCCCCCGTATCCCCGAATCCGTGCCCGGCTGGGATGCCCAGATGGTCGCCCCCTCCGGGTATACGCCGTCGACGCGGGAGTCGCGTCCGACCTCCGTCAGGCGCTGAGCCACGCACTGCGTAGCCTTGCCAGCGTGACCGACGACATCACCATCCCCGCTGACCTCCTCCCCCGCGACGGCCGCTTTGGTGCGGGCCCCTCGAAGGTGCGCCGCGAGCAGGTGAGCGGTCTGCTCGACGTCTCCGGCACCTACCTCGGCACCTCGCACCGGCAGAAGACCGTGAAGTCGCAGGTGGGACGGCTGCGCTCGGGCCTCGCCGACCTCTTCTCCCTCCCCGAGGGCTACGAGGTGATCCTGGGCAACGGCGGATCCACGGCGTTCTGGGATATCGCGACCTTCGGTCTCATCAGGGATCGCGCACAGTTCCTGTCCTTCGGTGAGTTCGGTGCGAAGTTCGCGACCGCCGCCAAGGAAGCGCCCCACCTCGGCGATCCCATGATCATCAAGGCCGACCCCGGTGACGCGCCGGCATTCGTCGCCGAGGCAGGGATCGACGCCTACTGCTCACCGCACAACGAGACGTCCACCGGCGTGGCTATCCCGCCCGTGCGCGTGCCGGGTGCCGACGCGGATGCCCTCGTGCTCACCGATGCCACGTCAGGAGCCGGTGGCCTCCCGCTCGACGCCTCCCAGACCGACGTCTACTACTTCGCCCCGCAGAAGAGCTTTGGATCAGACGGCGGCCTGTGGTTGGCGCTCATGTCCCCCGCCGCCCTGGCGCGGGTGGAGGAGATTTCGGCGAGCGGACGCTGGACCCCCGCATTCCTCGACCTATCGATCGCGGTCGACAACTCCCGGCAGGACCAGACCTACAACACCCCGGCGCTCGCCACGATCTACCTCATGGCGGAGCAGGTGGACTGGTTCCTCGGCAACGGCGGCCTGGACTGGTGCACAGCGCGCACGGCGGAGTCGTCGGGAATCCTCTACGACTGGGCCGAGGCGAGCCCCGTGGCAAGCCCCTTCGTCGCCGATCCCGCGAAGCGCTCCGCCGTGGTCGCGACCATCGACTTCGACGACAGCATCGACGCGACGCAGATCACCAAGGCCTTGCGCTCCAATGGCATCGTCGACACCGAGCCCTATCGCAAGCTCGGGCGCAATCAGATCCGCGTCGCCGTCTTCCCCGCCGTCGATCCTGACGACGTGCGCCAGCTCACCCGCTCCATCGACTACGTCATCGACCGGCTCGCGTGAGTCGTGAGTAAGGGCCACGATCCGGCCCTCCATGCGCCCACCCGGCCGGTGCGCGACCGGGCGACACTGCTCGCCTACGTCCAGCTGGGGCTCCTCGGCTGGTTCGTCTACGGCTTCGGCGCCTCCCTCACCCTCCTGCGCGACGACGAAGGCCTCACGCGCACTGCTGCCTCGATCCTCA
>CAZLNF010000152.1:0-1878 GCA_964560885.1 uncultured Actinomyces sp.
TGCTCGGCAAGATCGACGAGATCTCCGAGATCTTCTGGGAGACCAAGAAGGCCTAGGTTTCACGGAAGGCCCCTGATCCGCCGTCGCGGGTCAGGGGCCTTTCCTATGACTTGAGCATCCGCGATGCGCACCCGCCCTGGCCCCCTCGGCGACAACGAGTACGTCGCGTCATGGGGCGGGCGTACGACGGTCCACTAGCCTGAGCGACATGCCACAGTCCCTTTCCGTGTACGGCGACTCCCGGACACGAGGGCTGTCGCAGGGTGAGCACCTACGCGCCGACATTCACGACGTTGTGCATCGAGTCATTGACTCGATGGGGGGACCAGACGGGGTGGACAATTTCCTGGCCAGCACAAACTTCCTGCCCGCAATCACCCAGCACACACCCCAGTTACTCGCGGAACTCGAGGGCATTGCCGTCGGAGCCGATGCGCGATTCGCTGATCTCCTCGCTCACAACCTGATGGATGAATACTGGTGGTGGTCACAGGATCAGCGCCATCGCGAGGCGTGCAGCAGCGTCGCGAGTGTGGGCCCACCGGCCCTCGTGGGTCAAACCATGGACCTCGACCGATTCCTCGATGGCAGTCAGTGCCTCGTCTCCCATCACGACGAAGGCGCGACACTTGCCGTCTTGACCTCAGCGGGGATGGTCGGACTGTGCGGAGCGTCCAGCATGGGCTTCGGCCTGTGCGTCAATGCGCTCACGATGCTCACGCACAGTAGTTCTGGCCTGCCGGTCGCATTTGCCTTCCGAGGCGCGCTAGCGCAACCCGATGCCCAACGCGCACTCGACTTCCTTCGCTCCGTGCCACATGCCTCCGGCCAGCACTACGCCATCGTGGGGCGTGGGCCCCACGGCCAGATGATGACGGCCAGCATCGAGTGCTCAGCGCGTGGAGCGACCACCTCAGCGGAGGCCAATAGCAATTTTGGCCATGCGAACCATCCGCTGGCGAGCACAGACATCGACTCACGGGGCAGCACCGGCGCTGAAAGTTCAAGCCCGCTTCGCCAATCAGCGCTGGAAGCTGCCGTCCCCTCAATCGCGAGCGCAGACAGCCTCATGGATCTACTCAGCAGCGAGCCACTTTGCGAGCCCCGGCGCGACGACCGCGACTGGTTCACCTTCGGCGCCATCGTCGTTGAAATCGACAGCGCGGTCACCATCAACTACGCGCTCGGTCCGCCTGATACTGACCCATGGCATACGGCCGCTGTGGCCTGAGTGGCGCACGTCGACGTCGTTCCTAGGCGAGGCCCTCGCTACCACGCCCGGGCGACATGCTCGGCGGCGCGAAATGCCAGCGCCATGATCGTCAGCACCGGGTTGAAGCCGCCGTTGGTCACGTGCACCGAGCCATCGGCCACGTAAAGGTTGTCGTGGCCGTGGACCCGGCTCCAGCGGTCGGTCACCGAGCTCGCTGGGTCGTCTCCCATGCGGGCGGTGCCGGCTTGGTGCTGGCCGCCGCTGAGCTTCAGCCTCGGCGGCGACCCCCAGATCCGCTGCGCACCGGAGGCGGCCAGCCACTCCCCTGCGCGCGCGTACATGAACTCGGCCGTGCGCACGGTCTCGGGATGGGTTGCGCCCGAGAGCCGCACGGCCGGGATGCCCCAGCGATCGCGCACCTTCGGGTCGAGCGTCACGCGCGCGTCCGGGCTGGGGATCTCCTGCACCGGGCCCATCACGCGCGCCACTCGGGTGTAGTTGTCGCGCATGAAGCGCTTGGCTTCCGCACCCCAGCGCGGCAGATCCGGTGGCAGATTGCGCGCCCAGAAGATGATCGGCAGCACCACGAACTCGTCCGCGATCATGCCGCCGCCGATCAGGTCGGCGTTGCCGTGGTTGAACTGCGTGATCGCCGTCGTCACGCC
>CAZLNF010000152.1:1978-4457 GCA_964560885.1 uncultured Actinomyces sp.
AGCAGGGTGTTCTGGCTGTCGTTCTTGGCGTCGACCGGGCAGGCGAAGCCGATGCAGTGCTGGCAGTGGATGCAGGCCGGCCTGCCGCCGTAGGGCGTGCTGTTGATCAGCAGTGGCACCGCCAGCGTCGGCCAGCCGAGCGCCTCCGCACCGCGCCGCATCAGCGCACCCTGGCGATTGAGTTGGACCGGCGGCATCGGGTAGTCCCTGTCGCGCGGCCAGCGCTCGGCGCTCCCGGCGCTGTCGCCACACACCCCGATCTCCCACTCGGCGCGCTCGTAGTACGGCGCGACGTCGGCGTAGCCGATCGGCCAGTCGGCCAGCGAGCTCCCGGCCGGCACGCCGTAGATGCTGGCCATCTCGAAGTCGGCCGGCAGGTAACGCCAGGCCTGCGCGCCGTAAACCCGGGCACCGCCGCCCACGCCGGTGGCGTTGTTCTGGTACGCATCCTCATGCGGTTGCAGCGTGCGCTCGTGGCCATCCAGGTCCACCAGTACGCGTGGATTGCCCTCCAGGCTCGGGCCGGTGTTGTGCCCGTAGCGCGAGTAGCGGTGGTTGCGCAGGTGGTCGCGCGGGACGTCGTCAAACGCGAGCTCGCGTCCACGCTCGATCAGCAGCACGCTCTTGCCCGCCTCGGCAAGGACACCGGCAACGACCCCGCCACCGGCCCCGGCGCCCACGACGATCACGTCATGGACGCTCATCCGGTCACCTCGAAGCCGATCATGCGCCAGGACACCTCGCCGCGGTTGCCGCCGTTGCCCGGGTCGCCGTAAAAGCCCTCGGCGGCATGCTCGGCCGCTGCGCGGAAGAATGCGGCCGGGTCGACCGGCCAATCGGTGACCACCTCACCCAACTCGACTCGGCGCAGCAACTCGTCCTGCGCAGCGGGGGCAAGCGCGGCGAAACTGACACCGGCCGTCGCGCGGGCCTCAACCTCAAGCGCGTCGAGCCCGGCCCGGTACATATCCAGCAGGTGGCACAGGTCCCCTGCGAACTGGCGGTCGAGGTAGTCGCCGACTCCGGCTTCCCAGCCACTCGGGAAGTCATCCGCCGGGATGATCCGGTCGATGAGCGCGCGCAGCGTGGCCCGCTGAGACTCCGTCAGCATCGTCACGCTCCCTCCACCCTCTATGGCTGGCTCGTCGTGGCGGTGAATGTCGCATGGCAGGGGATCGTGCGCCGCGGGCCGAGGCTAGCCCACCCGGATGGGCGGACGGGAGTCGCCGCCACCCTGCCGCGACCGCTTGCCAAAGCGCTTTTTCTTCACTTAGATGCCCCCATGACCGCTCCTCAGTTCCCGCCGCCCACCGACTTCCCCGAGTACAACCCCGAGGACCTGTCAGGCATGGGCGTCTTCACCAAGCGCCCCGACCTGCAGGGAGATCGCCCACCGGGACTGATCGACCTGCGCCGCTACATGTTCCAGCTCGGCATGTCCGGCTTCCAGACCTTCGTGGGCGCGCCGATCGCCCTGACCCCCGCCGACCTCACGGCAGCCGGCGTCGAGGTGGCCATGATCGGCGCCGGACTGGACTTTTCCTACGGCATGAGGGGCTCGGCGTTCGGCCCCAAGATGGTGCGCAACGGCGAGATCTACATGCCACCCGGATACGGCACTCCCCATCAGCACACGCGCGTCGATCCCATCACCGAGCTCGTGCTCGCCGACTACGGCGACGCGCCCGTCAACAACATGTCGCTCTACGCCTCGATCGAGCCGATCCGAGCGCTGGTGCGCGAAGTCGCCGAGACGGGTGCGATTCCTTTCATCGTGGGCGGCGACCACTCGCTCATGTATCCCAACGTCGCCGCGATCGCCGACGTCTACGGCAAGGGCAATGTCGGCGTCATCCACTTCGACGCCCACTACGACGCGACCGACGCCGGGCTCGGCCTCAACCTCACCCACGGCACGCCCGTGCGCCGGCTCATCGAGCAGGGCCACGCCTCCGGTCACAACTTCATCCAGGTCGGCACGCGCGGTTGGGCGCCCAACGACAAGGATCTGGGCTGGATGCGCGACCAGGGCTTCCGCTATCACAACATGGCGCAGGTAGATAAGTTCGGCTGGGACTGGGTCATGGAGCGATCCATCGAGGAAGCGGGCGATGGTACGGAGTATCTCTACATCTCCATCGACATGGACGTCTTCGATCCCGCGTACGCTCCGGGCACCGGCACGCCGGAGCCCAACGGTCTGACGCCACGCGAGCTCTTCCCGATCCTCCGGCGGCTCGGGGCGGAGAAGAACGTCGTGGGCATCGAGCTCGTGGAGCTCAATCCCTTTGCTGATTCGACATACGCGACGGCGCTCGTGGCCAACCGCGTGATCCGCGAGGTGCTCACCGGCATCGCGATGCGCAAGAAGGGCATCACCGACCCCTACTACTTCGCCGACGTGGCCATCGATGGCGGCCAGGGCCAGGACTGGCCCCAGCGCTGAGGCCCATGCGCGCTCCACCATTCACACGAGGGA
>CAZLNF010000153.1:0-4454 GCA_964560885.1 uncultured Actinomyces sp.
CCCACGCGCGGCGTCCTCATCTTCAACCCCGGCGGACCGGGCGGTGACGGGCTTGGCGCTCTGGAGTTCGTCCAGCGCCGACTTCCGAAGGAGGTGCGCGACTCCTTCGACATCGTGGCTTTTGATCCGCGTGGAGTCGGGGCATCACAGCCCACGTTCACCCACTGCGTCACCCCTGCGCCCAAGTTCCCGCCGACCGGACCGGTCGACTGGCAAGCGGTGACTGCCGCAACCGTCGATGAGATGTCAGTGGCACTGCAGGAGTGCCTCGCGGCGAACGAGGCCGATGCGCAGTTTGTCGGCAGTTGGCAGGTCATCCGTGACATCGACGCGCTGCGCCGCGCACTCGGGGCCGACAAGATCAGCTTCTGGGGGATGAGCTACGGCACTACCCTCGGCCGCGCCTATGCGCAGCAGTTCCCCCAGCGACTGCGCGCGCTGATCCTGGACGGCACCATCACCCCGACACCCACGATCGGGGACTACGCACGCGAGCACATCTGGGACGACGCCACGGCGATCGAGACCATGCTCGGCGCCTTCGGGGCCAAGACCACGCGCGGATACCGCACTGTCATGAATTACCTCGACAAGAAGGTATTGACCACCGAAGACGGTGACGAACTCACGAGGTGGGACGTGTCCGGTGTTCTTGTGAATTACGCCGCGTATCAGGAGCGCTGGAAGCAGTCCAAGAAAATCATCAATGAGCTGTACGACGTGATTCGCAGCTCGCGCACCATCACTCGGGGACAGTTCGTGCGCCTGAAGGCGGACTCGATCAAGCCGCGCGAGGAGGCCGGATCGAATCCGGCGTACTTCTTCGTCAATTGCTCCGACATGCACGATCGTCCGTCGGTGCAGATCATCGCCTCCGCCGCAGAGCAGGCCGCCAAGGTCGGCGGCACGGCACTCGGATTCACCCCGCTGGGAGAAGGCGCGCAGTGCTCTGGCCTGCCCCCGCTGGGCAGGTCCGTGCCACCTCTGACCGGCACCCTGCGCCTGCCGACGCCCCCGGTCATCGTCAACGCCGTGGGCGACAACAGGACGCCTTGGCTCGGCGCGCGCGAAACGGCCAACGGCTTCACGGGGTCGTCCATGGTCACCTACGCGGGCACGCAGCACGTGGCCTATGGAGGTCCGTCGGCGTGCGTGGATGCGGCGGTGACGCCGTACCTGCTTAACCGCACGTTGCCGCCGCGATCTGTCGCCTGTCCGTTGGTCTACCCCTAGGACGCCACCTTCCAACTTCGGGAGTTCTGGCGAGCTGAGTCCCGGGTAGTTTCGCCGTTGCACCGACGGCGTGCGTCGTCGAGCGAGGAGGAGCCGTGACGGGCGTGCCGCGCTGGTTCAGCGAAACGGAGGAGGGGCACTCCCAGGAGTACGCCGAGAGCTTGCACCAGATGGCGCTGGATGGCCAAGACCTCGAGGGCGAGGCCCGCTTGCTCGACGCGATCATCGCGCCGGGCTCCCGTGTTTTGGATGCCGGATGCGGTCAGGGCAGGATCGCCGCGGCCTTGCATCGCCGCGGCCACGATGTCATCGGGGTAGATATTGATCCGATCCTCGTGTCAGAAGCGCAGCAGGTGAATCCCGGTCCGACGTACCTCTTGGCGGACCTCAGTGACCTCGACCTGGAGTCGCACGGCCACGCCGACCCGATGGATGCGGTCGTCTGCGCGGGCAATGTCATCACGTTCGTGGCCCCCGGCAGCGAGGTAGCCGTGCTGCGTGCGCTCCTGCGGCACCTCACGCCCGAGGGCATATGCGTGGTGGGCTTCCAGGTGGAGCGGTACGCCCTGGCTGACTTCGACCGGGACCTGATCGAGGCTGGCTTCATGCTTGAGCAGCGCTTCGCGACGTGGGATCTGCGGCCCTGGAGTGACGAGGCCGATTTCGCGGTGTCATTCCTGCGGCCCGACCCGGTCGCCTGCTAGCTGTCGATGCGGGCCACGGAGTCCCCTCCTCGGATTGCCGACCTGCGCTGGACCCGATCGGAGTTCGCCCGGATCGGGCGCGCTCCGCTCGGATGAGGGGGCTCGAAGCGGCCTGCACCTGTGTGACCTGCGTCACCCCGACACGCCGTGACGACACGCCGGTCCCTAGGGGGAGTGATCCCGACACGCCCGAGTCAAGTAGGCGCGAGGCGGGTGGGACGGATGTGACGAGTCCGTGACCTTCCTGTTACGTTCCTATGCCTATGTGGAGTGACCTGCCTGACCAGTCAGACATCGAGGACCGCCGCGCCGCCCGAGCGGAGCGCCAGGCCCGGGCTCGGCGCAGCCGTCTGCAGCGCCTCTCGGTCACGGTCACGACCCTGACCCTCATCGCTGTCGGAGGCGTCGTCGTCCTCGCCCGTCCGGCCGCCGAGGTGTCCCCCACTGCCGCACCGGCGCCGGTGACTGCCCCCTCTCCCTCTGCCAGCGCCTCCGAGCAGGTCGTCGAGGACAAGCTCCGCGAGGCTCTCGCCGCAGGCTCGGGCGAGCCGCCGGCTGTCACCGCTGAGCCCCCCGCTGTCGAGACGACGGTCACGGCCGCCGCTCCCGCAGCTGAGGAGGCCCCCGCCCCCAAGGCACGCACAGCCAAGGCTGCTGACGAGTCCTCGGCGCTACCCGCCGAGGAGCTACCCGTCGCCAGCGAGGGTGACTACGGCACCGTCATCGAGGTCGCCCAGCGCGCGCTCGATGTCGAGCCCACCGGCTACTTCGGCCCCAAGACCAAGGCCGCCGTCGCGGAGTACCAGGAGGCCATCGGCCTGCCCGCGACCGGCCAGATCGCGACCTTCACGTGGTCAGCCCTCGGCGAGGAGACGGTGACTGCTGCCCTCGGTGCTGCGGCCACGGCCGACGGCTTCGTCGACGGCGAGCCCGCCGAGATCCAGGAGACCCCGGCACCCAAGTCGGAGCCGCGCAACACCGACGCGGGCGATCCCCCGGTGCTCGAGGAGACCGACAGCGGCGAGTCCGTCGCGGTCGTGCAGCGTGCGCTCGGCGTCAAGCCCGCCACTGGCTACTTCGGCCCGATCACCGTCAAGGCCGTCAAGGCCTTCCAGTCCGACAACGGCATCCCCACGACCGGCGTCATCGCGACGTACACCTGGGGTGCGCTCGGCAAGCAGACCGCCCGCGACGCCGCGATCGCGCACGCCACCTACGGCACAGCTTTTGGCCCCGGTGCCCCCAAGGGCAACGGTGGCGGCAGCTCCAGCAACGGCGGCGGCAACTCCGGCAATGGCGGCAGCAGCAGCAACGGCGGTGCCGGTGGAAACGGCAACCTCTTCTGCCCGGTGAAGAACTTCTACTACGGCGACGGCCTCGGTGCTCCCCGCCCAGGTGGTCGCACTCACGCAGGCCTGGACCTCATGGGCAGCCGCGGTGAGCCGATCTACGCGATCGACTCGGGCACGGTTACCCGTTCGGGCTACCAGAGCAACGGCTCGCTCATCCTCGACATCACTGGACCGCGCGGGATGTACTTCTACGGGCACTTCGACAAGATCCTCTTGGGGTACGGCGACAAGGTGCAGGCCGGCCAGCTCATCGGCTACATGGGTGACACCGGCTCCCCCGGAGCGGTCCACCTGCACCTCGAGGTGCGGCCGAACGGATGGTCGGGTGGCTACGAGGATCCGGTGCCGCTGATCAAGTCCCTCTGCGGCTGAGCATCAGGCGCAGCATCAGGCAAGCGGTTGGGGATCAGGCGCAGCATGCGGTCTGAACTTAGGGACGAAACCACCGCCTAGCGTCACTTTCGTCCCCAAGTTCGCGGTCGTCTGCGGCGCATCAGGCTCCGAAGGGCGTGAGCGTGCCCTGGTCGGTGGGCACCTCGGTCGTCGCGATGACGAATCCGAGGTAGATCCACACGATGATTCCGAGCACGACGGACAAGATCACGAAGAGTCGAGCGGTCTTGGCCTGCTGCGCTGCCGCCGTCATGTCGCCGCGCTTCTTGGAGCCGTTGGCCTTGATGGCGAAGACCAACGCCGGGATGCCCAGTGGCCAGGCGCAGAAGATGATCGACAGGATCGACGGGATCAGCCAGTCGAAGACCTTGGGCGCGTCGGTCGCAGCTGCCGTCATCGACGGGGGCGGAGCGGCGGGGTACGCCGGAGGGGGCTCGACGGCGCCCGGCCGTGGGCGGGTCTCCTTCGTCCACGAGTCACCCGTCCAGTAGCGCTGCAGGTGGTCGGTGAAGGGGTCGTCGTACCACCCGGCGGGCATGGGCGCTGGCGTGGTCACGTCATCAGCCTAGGAGAAGAGGGCGCTGTAGCCATTGAGGGCCGGCTGACCCCCGAGATGGGCGAAGAGGACCGTCGAGGAGGGATCGATCTCGCGGGTCTCGACGACGTGGATGAGCGCGGCCATGGACTTGCCCTCGTAGACCGGGTCGGTGACCATGCCCTCCGTGCGAGCGGCGCGCTTCATCGCCGCGATAGTCGTCTCGTCGGGGATGCC
>CAZLNF010000154.1:0-4449 GCA_964560885.1 uncultured Actinomyces sp.
CGCAAGGAGATCCGCCCGGTCACGATCGCGACGTACCAGGTGATGACGACCAAGCGGAAGGGCGTCTTCCCGCATCTGGAGGTCTTCGACACCCGTGACTGGGGTCTCATCATCTACGACGAGGTCCACCTGCTCCCAGCCCCGATCTTCCGCTTCACCGCCGATATCCAGTCCCGGCGCCGCCTCGGTCTCACCGCCACGCTCATCCGCGAGGACGGGCGCGAGGGCGATGTCTTCACCCTCATCGGACCCAAGCGCTACGACGCTCCGTGGAAGGAAGTCGAGGCACAGGGGTGGATCGCCCCGGCCGAGTGCGTCGAAGTCCGCGTGACCCTCCCCGACTCGGAACGTCTCGTCTACGCGACGGCGGAGCCCGAAGACCGCTACCGGCTGGCAGCAAGCACGGCCGAGAAGACCCGGCTCGTCGAGCACCTGATCGAACGGCACGCCGACGAGCAGGTCCTCGTCATCGGCCAATACCTCGACCAACTCGCGGAGATCGCCGAGCACGTGGGGGCGCCGACCATCACCGGCGAGACGGGAGTCAAGGAGCGCGAGCGACTCTTCGAGGCCTTCCGGCAGGGTGAGGAGCGAGTGCTCGTCGTGAGCAAGGTCGCTAACTTCTCCGTCGACCTGCCCGAGGCATCCGTGGCCATCCAGGTGAGCGGATCCTTCGGCTCACGCCAGGAGGAGGCACAGCGCCTCGGGCGACTGCTACGCCCCAAGGCCGATGGCCGCCGTGCCCGCTTCTACACCGTGGTGTCGCGCGACACGGTCGACGCTGACTTCGCACACAATCGGCAGCGCTTCCTCGCCGAGCAGGGATACGCCTACCGCATCGTCGATGCCGATGAGATCGACGCGGCCGAGGAGACCGGGTGACCGAGGACTCCGTCACCGGGGTGCCCCGTCGGCAGCAGCTGGCCGAGACGACGATGGCGATCTACGCCGCCATCACTCTCCTCGGAGTCATCGCGGCCGCGAGCTGGAAGGGCCTGTTCGTCGATGAGCTCGAGCTTGTCGTCATCATCATCGCCACGACCCTCACCGTGGCTGTCGCGCACGTGTGGGCAGCCGCAGCAGCTCATCGCGTGGTGGCGAGCTCTCCCCTGTCGCGCGAGGACTGGCGCGAAGAAGGCCGTCTCTTTCTCTCGGTGCTCGTTGTCGGGGGACTCGCGATCACAGCCTTCCTCTTCGCCCAACTCATCGGTTTCGAACTCGCGGGCGCAGTGGTCGCCACGCTTGGGATGCTCGTCGCCGTGCTCTTCGTCGTCGGCGTCGCGGGGGGACGACGGGAGCAGCGGTCATGGCCCAGGTCCCTCGGCCTGGGACTCATCGATGCCTCGATCGGCATCGTCATCCTTCTCGTCAAGGTCACCCTTGGCGCGTAGGCGCCGGGCTAGCCCGCGCGCAGCGCGACGGTGCCGTCGAGGCTGAAGGTGACGCTCGAGATCCCGCTGAGCCCGGGGATAGGGATGGAGATGTCGTTCATCGTGACCGAGCCCCCGAGCAGCAGGTGACTGGGGTCCTCACCGGGCTGCGGTGTCGCATCGACAGACATGGGCACATCAACCTGGCCGGCCCGGGCATTGCCCGAGACACTCCACGGGTGGCTTGCCGCTGACCCCTCGGCTTCGAAGATGAGCAGGTCGCCGTCGAAGCGCTTGATGAGCGCACGCGCCGCGCCCTGCATGAGGAAGTTGGAGGCCTTCAGCTTCTCCAGGGACATCTCGATGCGCAGCCGCACGGCAGACTTCGCCACGTGAAGGCCGCCACCCGTCACCGGGGCGCTCACCTCCAGCGAGGTGGGGAAATCGTGGGTCTGCAGGGTGATGGGGCTGCCGGGCTCGATGACCCAGTTGCCGTCGTTGGTCTTCACGGGCCCAAGCCTGCCACGCGCTCGGTCCGAGGGGGCCGACTAGCCCCGCACTCGCGCGTTGCCCGGGTCGTAGAACGGCTTCCGGCTCGCGGTAGCGGCATGCCTGACACCACGCACCCGCACGCTCACGGCGCCCTCCTCGAGATCGGCGGCGGAAGACACCAAGGCAATGCCCACGGACCGGCCGAGGCTGTAGCCGAACGCTCCACTGGTCACGCGACCCACCGGCTCCTCTCCGACGTACACCGTCTCCTCGCCCCAAAGCCGCACCTGTGGATCATCGACACTGAGGTGGACTGCGCGCATCGACAAAGACTCGGATGCGCGATCAGTGAGGGCCCGCCGACCGGTGAAGTCAGCATCCTTGCCCCACGCGACGGCGAAGCCGAGTCCGGTGGATGCAGGGTCATCACTCGGTCCCATGTCGTGTCCGAGGTGGCGATATCCCTTCTCGAGTCGCAGTGAGTCCAGGGCGAGGTACCCCACCATGCCGACCCCGAGATCATCACCGGCCGCGAGGAGGGCATCGACGATATTGACGGCGAGGTCTGCATCGCAGTAGATCTCGTAGCCCAGCTCGCCCGTGAAACTCACCCTGAGGGCGTAGGCGTAGCCGTCTGCGATCTCCACCCGCCGGCCGGTGAAATAGGGATGGGCTTCACTCGACCAGTCATGCGGCGAGACGCGGCCGAGCAGCTCGCGCGAGAGCGGGCCGAAGACGCCCAGCACAGCACTGGCGGCCGTCACATCCGTGGACACCGCCCCGTGAGCTGCCGCATGGCGGCGCAGATGCGCTGCCATGCGCTGGCGACTTGATGTGGGCGTGACAACCAGAAAGCGATCCGAAGCCACACGCGTGACGGTGCCATCGGCCTCGATGCCACCGGCCTCATTGAGGAAGAGGGTGTAAGTCGCCCGCCCCACGGGGAGGTCGACGTCACCGGTCGCAGCGTGCTGGAGCGCGCTCACCGCCCCGGCGCCGGCCACCTCGAACTTGGCGAAGCCACTGAGATCGATCAGTCCCACTCCCTCGCGCACGGTCATGTGCTCGCGGCCGACCACGTCATGCCAGCCCGGCCGTCGGTAGTCATAGGCATCCTCGAGGGCGGGATCGCCGTACCAGAGCGGACGCTCGAGGCCGTTGAGTTCGCCCATCACTGCCCCGAGCTCCATGTGTCGGGCGTGCAGGGGGGTCCGGCGTACACCGCGTGCCGTCTGCGATTGGTAGCCCGGCCAGTGCATGGCGTACAGGCGCCCGAGGCTCTCGCGGGTCCGCTCGTGCAGGTAGCGGCGATTGGCCTGGTGCGTGGCAAATCGCTTGATGTCCACGGCACTGGAGTCGAATCCCGGGGAGCCCTGCACGATCCAGTGGGCCATCTCGCGGCCGACTCCCGGCGCGTAGATGATGCCCTGCGAATTCATGCCGGCCGCCACGAAGAGACCAGCGACCTCGGATGTCTCGCCGACGATGAAGGCCGTGTCGGGCGTGAAGCTCTCCGGAGCGTTGATGAAACGGTCGTAGCCTGCCGATGCCAGAGGTGGCACTGCGCGTTCGGCAGCGGCCCGGATGTCCCCGATGTGCTCCCAGTCGGCGTCGAAGGTCGCGTGCCCGTCCGAGGCGACATCCGATGTCGGACGCGGGATCCCGCGGGGCTCGAACGCCCCGAGAAGAAGCCGGTCGGACTCAGGCCGGATGTAGAAGCTGTTGTCGACGTCGCGCAGCACAGGGAGGCCGGAGACGTCGACGCCGAGCGGATGCGAACGCACATGCACATGCTCGGCGGCATACAGGGGCACGGCGACACCCACCGTGGCAGCGAGGTCGCGCGTCCACAGGCCGCCGGCGAGGACGACCGTGCGCGCGGCGATGGCACCGCGCGTGGTGCGGACGCCCACGGCCCGACCAGCCTCGACGTCAATCGAGGTGACATCACAGCCTTCGCGCAGGGTCACGCCAAGCGCATGTGCAGCCTTTGCCAGAGCGAGGCCGGCATACCCGGGGTTGACGTAGCCGTCTCCCGGGAAGTGCAGCCCCGCGACGACGTCCTGCGGATCGAGCAGAGGCCACAAACGCTGCGCTTCGGCCGCATCGACCATGCGCGCCTCGATGCCGCAGTGATCGGCGACATCGCACGCGTAGGCGAGCTCATCGGCCCGCTCTGGTCGTCGCGCCAGGCTCAGTGATCCGGGCGCGGTGAAGCCCACGTCAAGGCCACTGAGCTCGCCCAGCCTGGAGTAGAAGGAGCGCCCATAGGACGCGAGTTCCGTCAAAGTGATGGTCCCCCGGGCCCCAGCGATCAGCCCGGCGGCATGCCAAGTGGTCCCACTGGTGAAAGTGTTGCGCTCGCACACGACGACATCGGTCACGCCTTGGAGAGCGAGGTGGTAGGCGATGCTCGAGCCGATGATCCCGCCGCCGACGATGACGACGTCTGCCTTCGGTGGCAGCACCTCGTGCACATCCGCGGCGAAACTGACGGCAGAAAGGGTGCGATCCGCAAGCCTGTCCATGATCAGCGCACTCGCGCCCGATCGGGGTCGTAGAACGGTGCGAACTGCAGCGTGGCCGG
>CAZLNF010000155.1:0-4397 GCA_964560885.1 uncultured Actinomyces sp.
TCCTAGACGGGTGCCCGCTCGCACGTCGGGGGCTTAGAGCGCCTGTGCGGGCCCTTCACCGAAGCGGTTGGGCCCGGGTGTGCTCGGAAGGACCCAGAAGATGATGAGGATGATCGCGCCGATGCCGAAGCAGCAGCTGAGGAACCACAGCAGCAGCCACCAGCCGGACCTGTTGGTGTCGTGGAGTCGCCGCACGGCGACCGCGATGGTCGGCAGCAGGACCGCAAGCGAAAAGATGCCCGACAGGACCAGGCCGAGTGTCGCGAGCCCGGTGAGGGCCGGCATGGTCGTGACGGCGCCGTCGGCGGTCATCGACGAGTTGAGCAGATCGACGTACCACGGCATCGCGGGGATGAAGAGGATGACGCTCACGATCGCGGTGAAGAGGTACCACCACCAGAACTCCGAGCGCGAGGCTCGACCCTCGAAGGTGACGTAGTTGCTGAAGACATGCTTGACGGACTGACCGAAGCTCATCGTGGGGGGTCCTTTCGCCGAGAAGGTGACCCGAGACTAGGGGAGCGGCCCGACAAAGTCACGGATCAGGTCCGCTAGCGTCGCGCCGTGGACGTAGCAACGGCGGCGCGGAGCCTGGATGCCCGCATGGCCGCGGCGTCCGAGGCGCATGGGATCCCTGTCATCTCCTACGGGCTCGTCCTCGCCGGCGAACTCGTGCATGCGGACTCCGTCGGTGATGCAGCGGAGGCCCGTGACATCGCAGGTCGTGACACCTCAGCCGCCTTCCGCATCGCGTCGATGACCAAGAGCTTCACCGCTGCAACGGTGCTGTGCCTGCGTGATGAAGGGCTGTTGTCGCTGGAATCCCCACTCTCTGACTACTTCCCTCCGGCGCACTCGATAGGACTGCCGGCGTCGGCACCGCCCCTGCGCATCGGGCATCTGCTCACGATGACGGGCGGTTTCCCCACTGATGATCCGTGGGGTGATCGCCAAGAGTCGCTGCCCCTTGACGACTTCGACGCGTTGATCACACGCGGCCTGACCTTCTGTCGCCCACCGGGGCTGGAGTTCGAGTACGCCAACATCGGCTATGCCCTCCTCGGCCGAGTGATCGCGCAGGTCACGGGGAGCGACTACCGCGATGTCGTGCGGGAGCGGCTGCTTGATCCACTCGGCATGAGTGCATCGACCTTCGATGTCACGGCGACGTCGCATCGCGTCGTCGGCAGGCATCCGACGGCGCAGGGACTCATCGACCAGGCGGAGGGACCGTCCGGAGCATTCAGTCCGATGGGCGGGTTGTGGAGCACGGTCGGTGACGTAGCCAGGTGGGTTGGCTTCCTGGAGTCGGCGTGGGCCGACGCACCCGACACCGGGGTGTTGTCGCGCTGGTCCCGGCGCGAGATGCAGCGGTCCCACGTCGTCGCCGGTCGCGAGGCCGATGGATCCATCGACTCCTACGGTTTCGGCCTGCGCATCAGCGATCATCCCGAACTCGGTCGGTTCATCCACCACAGCGGGGGCTACCCGGGCTTCGGATCGCACATGCGCTGGCATCCGGACACGCGCTGGGGTGTCGTCGCCCTGGCCAATCGCACCTACGCACCCCTTCGCGATGTCTGTGCAGGCGCGCTTGTCGACATCGTGGCCGACGAGGCCGTGGAAGCGGCTCGCGTGCGCGCCGTCGATCGACTCTGGCCCCAGACCGAGCGCGCCATGGTCCTCGCCGAGGCCCTCCTTGCTGAGTGGGATGACGCGGCGCTCGATGCGCTGGCCGCCGTCAATCTCGACCTGGACCAGGCCCGTGACGAGCGGCGATCCGCGTGGCAGGCTCTCGCGGCGGGCGAGGTGGTCCGCGATGGCGTGAGCGTCATCTCCCGGAGCCCCGCGCATGCGCGGTGGAGCGTGGCGACCGAAGGCGGCCGGGTCGAGCTGGAGGTGCTCCTCACCGGGGAGCGGGAGCCCCGCATCCAGTCCCTCACGGCACGACGCCACGATCCGGGGCGCTAGGGGGTTTTCCGCAGTAGTGTCGAGGGGTGGCCGGCCTCCTTGAGTCGCCGCGCGTGCGGCGCACCGACCGAGCCCTCAGTGCTGCATCCGTCCGCGTCGCTGCGGAGGAGGGCTGGGGTGACTTCACGTTCGCCCGCGTCGCCCGCGAGGCAGGGACATCGCGCCGCCCACTGCAGGACCGCTACGCCGGAAGGTCGCAGCTCGCTGCCTCGACATGGACCGAGTCCGCTGAGCCCGTGCTTCGCGGTCTCCTGCTCGAACTCCTCGCGTCTGCCGGCCTCCTCGAGACGGCTCCTGACGAGGAGCGCTTCGCCGATGTTCTTGGCGCGTTGGCCCACCCTGTCGAGGAGGTCCGCGCGGCGGTGGAGTTCCTCATCGTGGCGCAGTTCGACGAGGCACTCGGGGGCGCCGTCGATCAGACCCTTGGCCGGCAGATCACCCGATGGTGCACTCCCACGCCGGGTGCGCTCACCCGTGAGGATGCGGCACGCAGGGCCTTCCTTCTCAGTGCGGCCCTGGGGCTCGTGCTCGTGGCCCGTCGACCCGGAGTGGATGCCATCGACGTGCACCGCCTTGGGGCGATCTTCCTGGCGGCTCTGGCATCCGGTGTCCAACCCCGACACCTGCCCGACGTCGATGCGTCGCACATCGACGCTCCGGTCCCCTTCGACACGGGCGATCCCGTCCGTGACCGCCTGCTCCAAGCGACGCTGGACGAGGTGGGCACACGCGGATACGACGCCGCCACGGTGGATGCCATCGCCCAGGCGGCGCAGTCGTCGCAGGGGGCGCTCTTCGCCCGCTACCCCACGAAGGTGGCGCTCTTCCTGGATGCCTCACGACGTCAAGCCGCCTTCGCCCTGCGAGCCAATGAAGAGTGGATGTCGCGCGTCGAGGAGGGCTGGGGTCGCGGGGTGGCCGAAGCGGCGTTCATCCGGGAGTCCCAGCGGCCCGGCCGGCATCACCTGCGGGTCATCACCCTCGAGCAGATGCGCACCGGCTGGCATGAGCCAGCCGTCCGCGAGGCCCTGGCGAGGGAGTACGCGGCGTTCATCGCCGAATCCCACGCCACCAAGCCCGGCTTCAATCTGAGCGAGTCCCACGCGGGCCTGGCGCTCGGTGGAGGCACCCTGCTGCTGTGCATCCTCAACCCTGATGCTTGGCTGCTTCCCTACGACGTCGTCACGGTCGCCTGGGAGGGCTGACCTGATCAGAGGAGCAACGATGGCCTGGGTACTCCTCGTGCTCGCCATCGCCGCTGAGGTCGTGGGCACCCTCTCGCTCAAGGCCAGTGACGGATTCTCCCGGCTGTGGCCGTCCGTCGCGGTGGTCGTCGGCTACGGCCTCGCCTTCACGCTGCTCGCTTTCGCGCTCAAGACCCTCGATGTCGGGCCGGCGTACGCGCTGTGGGCCGGTCTCGGCACGGTGGGAGCGGCGATTGGCGGCTGGCTGATCTTCAGCGAGCGGCTGAGCCTGCTTACGGTGTCGGGCATCGTCATCGTCGTGATCGGCGTGGTCGCGATCACCCTCGGCGAGAGTCGGACCTAGGTCTCGCTCGCTACCCTTCGCCGACGCTGGCCCGGAAAGGGCTGGCCGGGTAGGTGCCGAGCACGCGCAGGTACGCCGTATAGAAGGCGAGCTCCTCGAGTGCGAGCGCGAGTGGCCGCTCGTCCGGATGACCCTCGACATCGGCGTAGAACTGAGTGGCCGAGAAGGACCCTCCGAGCTGGTAGCTCTCGAGCTTGGTCATGTTGACGCCGTTGGTCGCGAAGCCACCCATTGCCTTGTAGAGCGCGGCGGGGACGTTGCGCACGCGGAAGACGAAGGTGGTGATCATCGGGCCCGCATCGACTGGGGGGACGGCTGCCTCGCGGGCCAGGACAAGGAATCGCGTGGTGTTGTGGTGCTCGTCTTCGACATCTCGCTGGAGGACATCCAGGCCGTAGAGCTCCGCGGCGAGGAGCGGCGCGAGCGCAGCGACGGCAGGATCTCCCGCCTCGGCGATCTCCCTTGCCGCCCCCGCCGTGTCGTCGGCCACGACGGAGCGCCAGCCGTGCTCGCGGATGAATTGCCGGCACTGGCCAAGCGCATGCGAGTGGCTGCGGATCGTCGTGATGCCGGCCTCGTCGGCTCCTGGGACAGCGAGGAGCGCGAAGTGGATAGGCATGAAGTGCTCGCCAATGATGTGCAAGCCCGACTCCGGGAGCAGGTGGTGGATGTCGGCCACGCGACCGGCGATGGAGTTCTCCACCGGGATCATCGCCAGATCGGCGCGTCCCTCGTCCATGGCCACGAAGACGTCTTCGAATGTCGCGCAGGGGACCGACTCTGCACTGGGGTACACCTCACGGCATGCGGCATCGGAGTTGGATCCTGGCTCGCCCTGGTAGGCGATGCGCTGGGCTGCGGACATGCCGCGAAGCCTA
>CAZLNF010000156.1:0-4378 GCA_964560885.1 uncultured Actinomyces sp.
GCAGTAGAGCGGGTGGCGGCATGAGCTCAACAGCGAGGAAACTCGACTACGACGACTTCGAGGACCGCCCGGGGGCTGAACCCGAGAGCATCATCCTCGTCCACACCGCGCGGCGTACGCGCACGCGCACCCGCGCCCACGCACACGCCGCCCCGCGGCCCAGTCTGCTGCCCGCCACCAGCAGCAAGCGCCGCGCCCGCCTCGGCATCTTCGCGATCGTCTGCCTCGCCATCGCCACCGTCGGCCTGGTCTCCATGCTCATCGTCAACACCATGCTCGCCTCCGGTGCCTTCACCGTCTCCGAGCTGCAGGCCGAGAAGGCCCTGCTGCTCGAGCAGGAGCAGCAGCTGACCGAGGAGATCGCCATCGCCTCGTCACCGCTCCTCCTGGAGGAGCGGGTGCGTGCGATGGGCATGGTGCCGCAGGATGCGCCGGCCTTCATCGACCTCGAGAGCGGCGAGATCATGGGCAACACCGTGCCGCAGCCCGAGCCGATCGTCGTCGACCCGGCGGAGGGCACCTACGTCAACGGCTACCTCATCGATCCCACCACCGGCGAGATCTACATCGACCCCTACACCGGTCTGCCCATCACGCAGGATGGCCAGCCGATCGGCTACGACGGCGAGACGGTGGATGGCGTCGGCGGAGAGGACGCGATCCAAGATCCCGACACCGGTCAGTGGGTCGACCCCGTGACCGGTCAGCCCATCCCCGGGGTGGATCCTGGCGCCGGCGAGGCCGAGATCGGCCCCATGCCCGGCGAGAACGACCCGATCGAGGGCGAGGACCCGCTCACGCCGGTCGCGCCGCTCGAGCCGGTGCCCGGCGACGGCGAGGTGCCGTAGGCACCGTGACCACCACGACCCGACAGCGGCCGCCCTCCTCCTCATCGAGGCAGCGGCCGCAGGCGCAGAGGAAGCAGCGCCCCGCGCCGCAGCAGTCCGCGCCTCTGCGCCTGGGCAACCCGCGGCGTCGCGCCGGCATCCTGCTCGTCTTCGTGCTCATCGTCTTCACGGTCTTCGCGGGGCGTCTGCTGGAGATCCAGGCCTTCCGCGGTGACGCCCTCGCGGCCGCGGCCGTCGACCAGCGCACGACGACGGTCACGGTGCTGGCCGATCGCGGCGACATCCTGGATGCGCGCGGAGTCCCGCTCGCCATCACGGTCGAGTCGCGGCACGTCACCGTCGATCAGACGCTGGTGGCCGATCCACTCGCGACCGCACAGTCGATCGCCGCGGTCCTGGGCACACCGGCCGGGCCACTCGTCGAGCGCCTGACCGGAGACCGGCGCTTCGCCTACGTCGTCAAGGACATCACCCCCGAGCAGTGGCGCCAGATCGACGAGCTCGGTCTCGTCGGCATCTACTCCGAGCGCGCCCTCGAGCGCGTCTACCCCTCCGGTGATGTGGCCGCCAATGTCGTCGGCTTCGTCGGCGGTGAGGCCGGCGGTGGCCTCGCCGGCATCGAATACGCCATGGACGACCGTCTCGGCGGCATCGACGGCTGGCGCACCTTCGAGCGCGTGAGCGGCGTCGCGATCCCCGGCTCCGCCGAGACGGTGGAGGACCCGCAGCCCGGCAGTCCCGTGCAGCTCACCATCGACCGCGACATCCAGTACGTCGCCCAGCGCGCACTCGCCAACGAGGTCATGGCGACCGGCGCGGAGAGCGGCTCCATCGTCGTCATGGACCCGCGCACCGGCGACATCCTCGCGCTTGCCGCCGTGCCCACCTTCGACGCCAACGACCCCGGTGCGGCCGACGAGGCCAACCGCGGCAATCGGGCGATCACCGACGTCTTTGAGCCCGGCTCCACCTCCAAGGTCATCACCGTCGCCGCCGTCCTCGAGGAGGGTGGCGCTGACGCCAACACGATGTTCGACATCCCGCCGACCCTCGACCGCGGCGGCAAGACCTTCCACGACGCCACCGAGCACGGCGGCTACCAGTGGGATCTCGCGACGATCCTCGCCCAGTCCTCCAACATCGGCACGATCCTCGCCGCTGAGACGGTGCCTGAGGACACGGTCTTCTCCTACTTCGAGAAGTTCGGCATCGGCCAGCCCTCCGGCGTCGGCCTGCCGGGGGAGTCGCCCGGCTACCTCCCGCCCATGGACACCTGGTCGGCGACCACCTTCCCCACCATGGCCTTCGGTCAGGGCTTCAGCGTCAACGCGATCCAGATGGCGGATGTCTTCTCCACGATCGCCAACGACGGCGTGCGCATGCCGGCACGGATCATCGCTGACCCGGCCGTGCCCTCCGGCGAGGGTGTGCGCGTCGTCAGCGAGCGCACTGCCAAGACGATCCGCGAGATGCTCGAGCGCGTGGTCGCCGATGGCGGCACCGCGCCCATGGCCGGCATCCCCGGCTACCGCGTCGGCGGCAAGACCGGCACCGCGCAGGTCATCGATCCGGAGTGCGGCTGCTACGACGGCGACACCATCGGCTCCTTCATCGGCATGGCGCCCATCGAGGATCCCGAGCTCGTCATCGCGGTCACGATCGTCAAGCCCAAGGTCACCCAGATGGGCGGTGAGCTCGCCGGTCCCGTCTTCCGCGAGGTCATGACCTACGCGCTCCAGGCGCAGCGGGTCGCACCGATCACCCCCAAATCCCGGTAGCGTG
This sequence comes from uncultured Actinomyces sp., assembly GCA_964560885.1. Taxonomy (GTDB): domain Bacteria; phylum Actinomycetota; class Actinomycetes; order S36-B12; family S36-B12; genus Mxb001. The sequence goes on from CAZLNF010000156.1 coordinate 2,631, forward strand.
GCGACGTGTCGATCGACCTGCGGCCCTCAACCCCGCCGGCTCCTCTGACTCTGGGCACCATCGCCGCTGCCTGCGGGCTCACCGCCTCGACCCCCAACGTCACCGTCACCGGCGTCACCCACGACTCGCGCGCCGTGCGGCCCGGTGATCTCTTCGCCGCACTGCCCGGGGCGCATGCCCACGGAGCGGCGTATGCGGAGCAGGCCGCCTCGCTCGGTGCCGTCGCGGTGCTCACTGATCCTGCGGGCGCCGAGATGGTGGGTGACCTGCCGGTCCTCCTCGCCGACGATCCGCGCGAGGCACTGGGATCCGTGGCCGCGGAGATCTACGGCCACCCCGCGAGAGACCTGCTCCTCATCGGCGTGACCGGCACCAACGGCAAGTCGACGACCGTGCACCTGCTCGAGGCCGGCCTGCGCGCCGCGGGACACACGACCGGGATCATCGGCACCACGGGCGTGCGCATCGGCGATCGCAATGTGCCCAACGACCGCACCACGCCCGAGGCCACCGACCTGCACGCCCTGCTCGCCCACATGCGCGAGGAGGGGGTCACCGCCGTGGCGATGGAGGTCTCCAGCCACGCGCTCGTCCTCGGCCGCGTCAACGGCGTGGTCTACGACATCGCGATCTTCACCCAGCTCAGCCAGGACCACCTCGACTTCCACGGCACCATGGAGGACTACTTCGCCGCCAAGGCCGACCTCTTCACCGCACCCCGATCGCGCCGAGCCGTGATCGGGGTCGATGGCATGTGGGGGCGCCGCCTCGCCGACCAGTGTGAGATCCCTCAGATCACCTACGCCCTGGACCATGATGCGGATGTGGTCTGCGCGTCCGTCGTCACTGGTCCGACCGGCCAGACCCTCACCGTCCGCGATGGCTCCGGGGGCACCTTCGAGGTCGGGGTCGGACTGCCCGGCCGCTTCAATGCCGCCAATGCGCTCGGCTCCTGGGCTGCGCTGCGCGACGCCGGCATCTCGCCCGAGGTCCTCGCCACCGCGATGACCGGGGTCCACGTGCCCGGGCGCATGGAGATCATCGACATGGGCCAGGACTTCACCGCGATCGTCGACTACGCCCACAGCCCCGATGCCGTCGAGCGCGTGATCTCCGCGGTCATCCCGCGGGGCCGGCGCATCGTCGTGCTCGGCTGCGGGGGAGACCGGGACCGCGAGAAGCGCTACGCCATGGGCGATGTCGCTGCCGCCGGCGCCGACATCCTCATCGTCACCGACGACAACCCGCGCTCGGAGGATCCCGCCGCGATCCGCGCCGCGATGCTCGCGGGCGCACATGCCGTGGGCGGAGACATTCGCGAGATCGGCGATCGGGGCGAGGCCATCGCCGCCGCCGTCGCCTTGGCCCAGCCCGGTGATGTGCTCCTGCTCCTCGGCAAGGGGCATGAGTCGGGCCAGGAGGTCGCCGGAGTGATCACTCCCTTCGATGACCGCGAGGTCCTGCGCGCTGCCATAAGCGACGGTGTCGACGGGGGTCGCGCATGATCCCCATGACCCTGGCCGAGGTCGCGGGCGTCGTGGGCGGACGCCTGGTCGACGGCGAGCCTGACATCGTCGTCACCGTCGCGGCGAGCGACGACCGTGACTGCGGGCCCGGCACGCTCTTCGCCGCCATCCGTGGCGAGCGCGTCGACGGCCACGACTTCATCGAGTCCGCGCGCGAGCGCGGTGCAGTCGCTGCCCTGACGACCCGGCCGGTGGGCTCGCCCGCCATCGTCGTCGACGATG
>CAZLNF010000157.1:0-4372 GCA_964560885.1 uncultured Actinomyces sp.
GAAGAGGCGGCGGCGTACCAGCAATTGCTCGCGGATTTTGGTGGGACGCAGGAGGAGTTGGCCCAGCGCCTCGGTCGCTCGCGGCCGCAGGTCGCCAACACCCTGCGCCTGCTCAAGTTGCCCCCGGTGGTGCAGCGACGCGTCGCAGCAGGCGTCATCAGCGCTGGGCATGCGCGCGCCCTGCTGTCCCTGGACGACTCCGACGCGATGGATGTCCTCGCCGAGCGCATCGTCAAGGAGGGTCTGTCTGTCCGCTCCGTCGAAGAGATCGTGCTCATCGGCGACGACGGAGAGCCGAAGCGCAAGCGCACCCCGCGTCCGCGCGGCGGCGCGTCAGCGGAGGTCGCAGAGGTGACGGCGGGGGTGAGTGAGCGCCTCGGCGACCTGCTCGACACCCGAGTGCGGGTCGAGGGCGTGCGCAATGAGCGCAGCCGCGGCCGACTCGTGGTGGAGTTTGCCGACCTTGACGACCTGCGCCGCATCGCCGACATCATCGAAGGCTGAGGTCGCAACCCGAAGGTAAGCCTCGGCAGCAACGGAACCGGGCATGCGCGATGTATGGCACCGGCGTAACCTCCACCCATCGCCATTGCCAGACAATCACGACCAATCAGGGAGTGCACATGCGCACGGTGATCATCGGCGGCGGGGTCCTCGGCCTCACGCTGGGCTATGAGCTCGCCCGCCAGGGCGCCGAGGTCGAGATCGTCGACGCCCGTGAGTCGGGCCTGGGGGCCTCTGCGGTCAACGCCGGCTGGGTCGTGCCTTCGGAGTCGGCGCCCGTGCCAGGACCCGGGCTCATCCTCAAGTCGATGAAGTGGATGGTCCGCAAGGACTCCCCGCTCTACATCAAGCCCTCCGTGCAGCCGGACCATGTGCGCTTCATGCTCGGCATGTGGCGCCGATGCAATGAGCGCGACGCCCGCGCGGGATTCCAGGCGCACCTCGCGCTTGCCGAGTCCACCAACGACATCCTCGATGACTACGCGCGGGACGGCATCGTCTTCGACTCCTATGCCCAGGGCCTGCTCATGGCCTTCCGTGATCAGGAGAATCTCCACCATCATGTGAATGGGCTCGACCTTCAGTCCGCCTTCGGCCTCGACCCGCAGGTCCTCGAGGGCGATGCGATCCATCAGGCCGAGCCCGCGCTGCGCAGCGGCCTCGCTGGCGGCATCTACTTCCCCCACGAGCGCCACCTCGACACTGCCTCGCTCACGCGAGGCTTGCGTGCGCGGATCATCGAGTTGGGCGGCACGATCACGGAGTCTGCGCCCATCGATCGGGTCGAGCGACTCGGCGATGCGATCGTCGCGGTGCGCAGCGGCGAGCGCCGCTTCACCGGCGATGCCTTCGTGGTGGCAGCCGGTGCGTGGACGGGCCGCGTCACGGGTCTCTTCGGAGTGCCGCTCCCGATTCGTCCGGGCAAGGGCTACTCACTCGACCTCACACCTCCACCGCTGCACTTGCGTACCGCACTCAACCTGTCGGACGCCAAGATCGCGATGACGCCGTACGACGGGCGCATGCGACTGTCAGGCACGATGGAATTCGCCGGAATGGATGAAGAAGTCAATGCCACGCGCGTCCAGGCGATCCTGCGCGGACCAGCAAGCTACTTCGACAACTGGCAGACGCCCGCGAGTGCACCCCAGGCGAAGGCGGGCATGCGGCCGATGACCCCCGATGGCATGCCGATCATCGGTCTGCTTCCTGGCACGGCGAATGCCTATGTCTCCGGCGGCCACGGCATGCTCGGAGTCACCCTCGGGCCCGGCACCTCGCGGGGGCTCGCGGACGAGATTCTCGGCAGAGGTGTGCCGCCACGCCTCCTGCCGTTCAGCCCCACTCGATTCGCCCGGCGCGTCAAGCCGATGCCGGCCCTCACCCCCGCGGGAGCGCATCAGTGAGCATCACCGGCATCCTCGTCGCCCTGGTCACGCCCTTCACGGCGGACTACCGGGTGGACGACGCGGGGATCCAGCGTCACGTCGATCGCATGGTGGCCGCAGGCATCCACGGACTGGTGCCCCTCGGGACGACGGGTGAATTCACGACTCTGACGCATGAAGAGCGACGCCACGTCACCGACGCGGTCATCGAGGCGGCGGCAGGGCGCATCCCCGTCTTGCCGCACACGGGAGCGCAGTCGACCGAGGAGACCATCGCACTCAGTCGCCACGCACAGGAGGCCGGTGCGGCTGGCGTGATGATCGTGCCGCCGTACTACGACCCGCTGCGCCTGCACGAACTCCACGCGCACCTCACCGCGGTCGGCGAGGCCATTGACATCCCGATCGTCTACTACAACGTCCCGGGTGCGACCGGACTGCGCCTTTCTCCCGCGGAACTCGCCGGACTCGGCGACATCCCCCGCGTCGACTACATCAAGGACACGAGCGGTGACTTCTCGTCGGTGACCGCGATGCTCATCGGCTACGCCGACAAGATCACGGTGTTCAACGGCTGGGACACGCTCACCTTCGGCGCGCTTGCGACCGGGGCGAAGGGCTCGGTGTGGGGCATGGCCAACCTCCTGCCCGAGCAGGCGGTGCGGCTCTACGACGCGCTCGCAGTCAAGGGCGATCTCGCGGAGGGCCGACGTCTGTGGGCGGGGCTCTGGCCGGTCAACGACATCCTCGAGTCGCACAACTACGTGGCGGCGATCAAGGGGGGCCTCGAGGAGATCGGTGAGTCCGCGGGTCCCACGCGGGCACCCATCCGACCCATCACGGCCGAGGCCCGCGCCGAGCTCGGCGCCGCGCTGCGGCATGCTCAGGGCCTGTGACGCTGCGTCTCACCTCTATCGAGGCCCACGCCGAGGGTGAGCCGGGGCGGGTCCTCGTCGACGTGGACCATCTTGTCCCGGGTGACACGATCGAGGAGCGGTTCGCCTACGCCGCACGCGAACTCCACGGTCTGCGCCGCCTCGTGCTGCACGAGCCGCGTGGCTATCCGGGACTGTGCGCGGTGCTCGCGCTCACGCCATCGGATGCGCGCGCCGACGTCGCGATCATCGTCATGGAGCAGGGTGCCTTCACGCCGATGTCCGGCAGCAACACCATCTGCACGGTGACGGCACTGCTGGAGACAGGTCGGATCCCGATCGTGGAGCCGGTGACGACGGTGACCCTGGAGACGGCGGTCGGGCTCGTCACGGTGGATGCGCGGTGCGCCGAGGGCAAGGTGCTCGACGTCACGATCCGCAACGTGCCTGCGTTCCCCGTCCATCTGGGAGTGCCGTTGGAGATCCCCGTGGATCCCCGCGTTGAGCCGGGCACGGAGTGGGGCCAGACGCGCATCGTCCCGGTCGACGTGGCTTTCGGCGGGCAGTTCTTCGTCCTCGCTCGCGCGCAGGATCTCGGGGTAGGACTCAATGCCGGTGACACGCAGGCGCTGCTGAGCGTGGGAGCTCGACTCAAGCTCGCGGTCAACCGCCAGTACCCGGTCGTGCACCCACTCAATCCGGAGATCGACTCGGTCAACCTCGTGATGATCACCGGTCCATCGCCCGCACCGGGAATCGACGGACGCAATGCCATGGTGATGGCGACGGACCGACTCTCCGATGACCCGGCCACCTGGACAGGCGCACTCGATCGCTCACCGTGCGGCACCGGCACCTGCGCGCGGATGGCGTGCATGCATGCGCGCGGGGAATTGGCGCTCGACCAGCCTTTCGTGCACCAGGGCATGCTCGATACGACGTTCACCGGCCGCCTCATCGGCGAGACGACCGTCGGCGACTACGCCGCCGTGCTGCCGACCATCACCGGGCGCGGGTGGGTGACGGGGCGAAGCGAGTGGCTGCTCGATGACTCCGACCCCTTCCCCGAGGGCTACACGATCGGCGACATCTGGCCGGTGTGAGCCCCATCTGTGACCGTCTGAGTGCTACCGCCCCGGAACCCTTTGCGTGAGGATGGCGTCCCAGCCGTGACTATCCAGGAGGATTCATGCGTCAACTTCCCTTGATCGGCACGGCATTGATCGCGGGCGCTCTCGCCCTGAGTGCGTGTGGCGGTGGCGCGACAGCAGGAGGTGACCCTCAGTCCCTCATCGACACGGGGTACGCCGTCACGACGATCACGGTGGATGGCACTCAACGCGAGGTCCTCGGCCCGGTCGAGATCGCCTTCACCGCGGACAGCATCAGCGTCATGACTCCGTGCAACGGCATGTCCGGCCCGGTGACCTACGCCGAGTCCACCCTCACGGTGGGTGCGCTCGCCCAGACGAAGATGGCCTGCGAGCCCGCGCTCATGGAGCAGGACCAGGTCATCGCGGATGCACTGGCCGCCAATCCGACGTGGCAGGTCTCCGGCGAGCAGCTCACGCTCACCGGCGGCAGCACGACCATCGTCGGCGACAA
>CAZLNF010000158.1:0-3245 GCA_964560885.1 uncultured Actinomyces sp.
ATCGCGATCATCTTCTCGAAGAGCGCATCGCGCTCAGCACCCTCGACCTCGACGAAGGTGCACTTCCACGCGTCGTCGTTGATGAGCACGTAGCCCTCGGGGTGCTCGCGGGCATTGAAGACCCAGCCGGGCACCTTGGCCTGGCCCGCGTTGGATCCGGCGATGCACCACCCGCCATCGACCTGCGCGGCGAGCAGTGGATTGGTGCGCCACTGGCCGGACTTGCGGCCCATCGAGGTGATCCACACGACCTGGGCACCACCCGGGAAGCGCCGCCACACGCGGCCCCCCGTGACCTTGTGGACCACGCGGTGCAGCGCGGTCGTCGTGCGCAGGGACGTGCCCCAGAAGAGGTCGTACAGCCGCTTGTCCACAGCATGAGCCTACGCGCGGACCTCGCTTCCGCACCTTGCGCGTGGGACGATGGGGCCGTGTTCGACGACGGCATCAACCCACCTGACCCGGCCCCCGCATCGCGCGTGTGGCCGCTCGAAGGCACGACGTGGGTGCTCACCGAGATCCGCGAGCCCGATGGCGCGTGGCCGCTGCCCGGCGGCATCCGCTCGACCATCGAGATCACCGACGGCCACCTGCACGTCGAGGCCGGCTGCAACAACGGCCACGCGAGCGTCTCGGTGCATGACGACACCATCCAGATCGGCCCTATGGCCATCACGCGCATGATGTGCCCGGATCTCGCCATGAAGGTCGAGGCCGCCGTCACTTCGGTCCTCCAGGGGCAGGTGCCCTATCTCCTCGATGCCGATGTGCTCGCCGTGGGCACGGCGGCACGATTGCTCGTCTACCGCAGCGATCTCCCGCCTGCCGCCTGACTGGATTTCCCTCGCCCTCGCGCGTCGTCGTACCCTCGAAGGGATCCCTAGGAGGACCCGTGAAGGCAATGGCCACTGCCGCCGCCGTCGGTGCGCTCATCGGCACCGCACTGCTCGTCGCCCCGGCAAGCGCGACCCCCGTGCCACGCGACATCGTCAAGGAGAGCTTCAGTCTCACCGGAGAGTTCACGGGCCGGGTAGTCGACGCGAGCGGCAACCCCCAGGGCATCGGCGACCTCACCGTCACCACGGGCAAAGTCTCCGGCTCTGTGGGCAACGGCACGCTCACGACCGTGATCCGCGTCGTCGCCCCGGGCCAGAAGGCCGACGCCGAGCTCCGCGACACGCAGTCCCAGGTGCAGTTGAAGAAGGGGCAGATCTTCGCGCAGGCGGTCAATGAGGACCCCAAGGGCAAGCCGCCGCAGACGCTTCACATCATGCCGGTGGTCGGTGGCACGGGTGCCTACGCCGGCGCTCGCGGCACGCTCAATCTCATCCCGCAGGGCAGGACCGGCAAGTACCTCTTCATGTACGACGTCTTCGTCGAGAAGGTCCTGCGCAAGCAGGCCTTCTCCTTCGATGCCCCCGTATCGACGAGCGCAGGCAGCGGAGTGGGATCGGTCACGATGACGCGTGCCGCGCGTGGCGAGACCTCCTATGTCGCGGTGGCGACCAACATCGGCACGTCCAATGGTGCGGCGCGCCAGAGCATCGATCTCCAATTCTTCGACGGAGAGTCCACGATCTTTGCTCGCACCATCGGCGTGCGCTCCTCGAAGCCCATGTCCTTCGCGATCCTGGGGGGCACCGGCACCTACGCCGGTGTGCGCGGCGAGCTCGTCATGAGTGCTGATGGACAGACGCTGACTGCGCGCATCGCCACGCCCGGGGGAGGCAGCAAGTCGCTTGCCTGGAATAACGTCGCCAAGCGAGCCGTCGACATCACCGGCGACACCGGCTCGGCCGTCTACGGATCCGGCTCCATCACCCCGGCCCGTGGCAAGCAGCCCAAGGGTGACTACTTCTCCTCCACGCTGACCTACCCCGAGGTCGATGGCGTGATCCCCGTCATCTCCATGGTCGAACAGGGCTTCACCACCGGCACGATGATCGTGAGCGGGATGCTCCTCGACGGAGCACCGGCTCGCCTGCCGGTGATTGGCGGCACGGGTGAGTACGGCGGCGCGGCGGGCACGGTCTCTGGTCCCACGGGAGCCGGCACCGCGCGCATCACGGCCAACTTCTGGCGCTAGCCCTCCCTGGGATGCACCGCCTCGCCCCATAGACTGACGGCGCTGCCCAGCCAGAGGAGATCCGATGCCCCGCGTCGTCGTCGACGTCATGCTCAAGCCGGAGATCCTCGACCCGCAAGGCCGCGCCGTCATGGGTGCCTTCGCACGCCTCGGCGTCCACGGTGTCGCCGACGTCCGCCAGGGCAAGAGATTCGAGATCACCCTCGACGGCGCGCCTACGGACGAGGCGCTCGCCGACCTGCACCGCATGGCCGAGGAGCTGCTGAGCAACCCCGTCATCGAGAGCTACACGCTCCGGGTCGAGGACTAGCGGTGAAGATCGGCGTCGTCACCTTCCCGGGATCGCTCGATGATCGCGATGCCGCGCGTGCCGTGCGTCTCGCCGGTGGCGAGTCCGTCTCCCTCTGGCACGGCGACGACGACCTCAAGGGTGTCGATGCCGTCGTCCTGCCCGGCGGCTTCTCCTACGGCGACTACCTGCGCTGCGGTGCCATCGCGAAGTTCGCTCCCGTCATGACGTCGATCATCGCGCAGGCGCAGCAGGGCCTTCCCGTGCTCGGCATCTGCAATGGCTTCCAGATCCTCTGCGAGTCCCACCTGCTCCCCGGAGCCCTCACGCGCAATGACCACCTGCACTTCGTCTGCCGCGACCAGCGCCTGCGCATGGAGCGCACCGACACGACGTGGACCAATGCCTACGCCGAGGGCGAAGAGATCGTCATCCCGCTCAAGAACGGTGAGGGCGGCTACGTCGCTGACGACGCCACCCTTGACCGCCTCGAAGGCGAAGGCCTCGTTGTCGCGCGCTACCTCGATGTCAATCCCAATGGCAGCCTGCGCGATATCGCGGGCATCTCCAATCCCTCCGGCACGATCGTCGGCCTCATGCCGCATCCCGAGCACGCCGTCGAGTCGCTCACCGGTCCCTCGACTGACGGCCTCGGCTTCTTCGTCTCCGCCGTACGCAGTCTGGTCGCGTCAGCCTGAGAGTTCCACCCCCCTGCGCATGAGTTCCTCACGTGTGCGGGCCGCGAGCTTGACGTAGAGGCGCCGCACGTCCTTGGCGATGGTGGCGCGGCTGTAGGCCAGTTCGGCGGCGATCTCGGGATTGGAACTGCCCTGAGCGAGGAGCGCCAGGACCTGGAGCTCCCGCGCGGTG
>CAZLNF010000158.1:3255-4369 GCA_964560885.1 uncultured Actinomyces sp.
CTGCGGGGCCGACACGAGTGATGCCTCCGACACGAGATCCTCGGCCTCGCGCCGGAGGCGCTCCAGGCCGGTGATGCCGGACAGGCTCATGGCCAGCGACAGCGACGGGGAGGCGTCCTCGTGGCGAGCGAGGGCCAGCCTGGATTGGGCGAGTGTGAGCTCGATGCGCGGGATGATCGGGTTGCCCATGCGCTCGAGCAGGCGAGTGGCGTCGTTGACGCGCTCCGCCGCGGTGTCGAGATCGCCGCGTGCGAGTGCCAGGTCCGCGCCAGCGCGGGCAACAGCGCCGAGGCTCAGGACCGCACGCGTGTCGATGGCCATGCGATGGCGGTAGCGATCGAGGTGAGGCATCACAGACGCCGCGAGCTGCGCACCCGAGGGGTGCTCGGCCTCCACGAGCAGACGCGCCAGGTCAGCGGAGATGGTGATCAGGGCGAGCCAACTGGACTCCTGGCTCCCATCGCTGAGGTAGTGCGTGAGCCACTCTGCCCAGGGTGCTGCCAACGAGATGAGTCCTGCGCGGGCGAGGGAGAGCGCGGGACAAGCCGCGGTGAGTGGGTGATCGATGCGCCGGCGCGCTGTCAGACCGACCTCGACACCGAAGGAGTGGTCGTCGCGCAACTCGTCGAGGTACCAGCGCTGCAGTGAGAGGACGCTCGGCCCACCCAAGATCCCTCGCTCGCGGGCGAAGGCGGCGGCTTCATCTGCGAGATCCATCGCATCGACAGCCAATCCCTCATTGAGCGCGCGCGTCACCATGCAGGAGCGGATCCACCACTGCAGGTGATCCAGGGTGCCGACGGCGGCGAGAGCCCGGGCTTCTTGGATGAGCCGGTCGTATTCGAAGCGGTAGCCGCACTCCAGGGAGTCGACCGCGTCCCAGAGCAGTCGGTCGATCGCGATGTCCAAGGTGAGCGGATCCTCCATTGCGGAGGTGATGCGCACGGGGGCGCCACGTCGCGGCTGCCAGGCGTCGCCGCGGAAGGCCGGTGAGCGATGCACGCTGCGCCAGGCACCATCGATGATGTCCCGCGTGGTTGCATCCTCCGGGTCGATGGGGGTCACCGACACCCCCATCACCCGGAACGCGCAACTACGGGCACTCGGTAACGGC
>CAZLNF010000159.1:0-1375 GCA_964560885.1 uncultured Actinomyces sp.
AACATCTCGGGGAAGCGCAGGTCGTAGCACGTCGCGATGCCGGTGTGGCCGAGCGGCGTCTCAGCGACGATGAGCGCATCCCCTGCGGTGATCAGCGTGCGCTCGCCAGTGGCGAAGCCGAAGAGATGCCGCTTGCGGTAGGTCGCGACGATCTCACCGTCGGGTCCGATGAGCACAGCGGTGTTGAAGGTGCGTCCGTCCGGGAGGCGCTCGGCGTAGGAGCCGGCGTGCACCCAGGTGTCGGCGGCCTTGGCCATCGCGCGGATGCGCTCGAGGACGGGGAAGTCCAGGGGCGCGGCTACCTCCCGCGCGAGCGGCAGGTCGAAGGCACCCGAGATCCACAGCTCGGGGAGCACGGCGATATCCGCCTGCGGGAGCGTCTCCTCGAGGATGCCGAGAACGCGCTCGATGCGGTCCGGCGCGGACTCGCTCGCGTCGGAGGAGACCTGGAGGAGGGCGACTCGGCTCACGCGCCCAGGCTACGCGGTGGGCATGCCTGCGGCCTCGAGGTCCGTGAACACGCCGGCAATGACGGTCCGGGAAACATCGCATGCGTCATCGGCGTCGAGGCACGGCCCAACGACCGTTACTCCCGCTGTCTGGAGCGAACGGCAGAGAGAGCTCAGGACCCCCGTCGCGAGCGCTCGTCGAGGGCGGCCAGGCGCTCGTTGTAGGCGTTGAGCTCGGCATTGCCGTCACGGTCGGCCTGCCGATCCTTGCGCCGCGCCTCACGCTCGTCGGAGCGCGACCACTGCAGCGCCACCATGATGATCATGAAGATCATCGGGATCTCGCTCACGCCCCAGGCGATCTGACCGCCGAACTTCGTGTCGGCAAGGGGATCAGTCACCCACTCGGGTCGCACGATGCTGTACCACTCCTGGGCGAGCGGTTGGGATCCCATCATGATGACGACGGCAAAGAATCCGTGTACGCCGACCATGAGCAGGATCAGCCCGAAGCGCGCCCAGTAGGGCAGTGGCTTGGGCACGGGATCCACGCCCATGACGATCCAGGCAAAGAGATAGCCCGACGCGATGAAGTGGAGCTGCATGCCGAGGTGGCCGACGTGGCTGCCCATGAGCCAGGCCATGAGCGGGGTGAAGTAGAGCGCGAAGAGGCTTACGCTGAAGATGACGAAGACAAAGATCGGATTCGTCACGATCTTGGCCGCGGGTGAGTGCAGACCCCACACGATCCACTCGCGCAGCCCCCATCGCCCGGTCGTCGAGGGCTTGAGCGCGCGCAGAGCGAGCGTGAAGGGGCCGCCCAGCACGAGGAACATCGGCGCCATCATCGACATCGTCATGTGCTGCACCATGTGCAGGCCGACCGAGACCTGGGCGTAGACGGAGATGCCGGCGTTCGTCGTCCA
>CAZLNF010000159.1:1475-4368 GCA_964560885.1 uncultured Actinomyces sp.
CGACGGTGTCGAGACGGGTGTAGGCGTTGGCAGCCCCGGTCACCGCGAGCAGGATCACGCTCACGAGTGCGGCGAAGCCGAAGCGCTGCGCAGCGGTGCGCAAAGCCCCCGCGGTCGCATAGCCCTCGTCACGGCGTAATCCATGGAAGATGAGCACGAGCAGCCCGCCGATCCACACCGTCGCAGCGGCGGAGTGCGCGATGGCCGAGCTGATCGCGAGCGCGTGATCTCCGAGGCCGGAGCCGTGGCCGGCCAGGGCGGGCAGTGAGACCGCTCCAATGGCCAGGACCGTCCAGACCGCCGACACCCCAAGGGTCGAGGTGAAGAGTGCGCCGACGGACACGATCGCTGCGAGCAGCGCCATGACGGCAAGTGCACGCGTCTGCGGGATCTCCCAGGCGTACGTCGCGGCGACATCCGGGCTCATCGCGCGATCGAGTCCCACGCCGAGGATTTCGGCGAGGAGGAAGAACATCTGCAGCAGTGCGAGCACCGCCCAGATGCCCGAGGTGATGACGGCTCGCGTGAGGTCTCGGCGACCGGTGGTCGAGACTGTCCCGCCCTTGCCGTGCGGGTCGAGGAACGCCGCGCCGATCAGCCAACCCACGGTGAGCGAACCTGCGAAGAGCGTGAGCACGCGCAGGGTGGGCAGTCCCCAGCCCACGACAGGGCCGGGATCGGGTAGGCCTGGAGTCGAGGGCTCGTAGGAGCCTCCTGCGACGACGAGCCCGATCGCCATGGCGAGAACGCCCAACACGGCTGCACCCGCAGCGAGGAGCGGTATGGGGATGCGGCTCCCCGCGGGGGCTCGTGTCGAAGTGGTCACCACGTCAAGCCTCGCACTAGGTGCGCCGACGCGCGACCAGGGCGATCACGATGCCGGCGATGACGATGATGCCGACGGCCAGTCCTGCGATAAGCAGGCCGGACGTGCCCCCGCTCGTGTCCGCAGCGGGGCTTGTCGACGGCGAGGGTGCTGCAGTCGTGGGCGCTGCAGTCGTCGGTGCGGCGCTCGTGGGAGCCGCCGAGGTCGGTGCGGCGCTCGTGGGAGCCGTCGTCGGACTGGCTCCGGCGTAGGTGAAGGTGATGCCACCCTCGATCGGATGGCCGTCCTGCGACACGACGCGATAGCTCACGCGCCACTCCCCCGCGGGGGCCGTGGCCGGCCAGTCGATCGTGGCGGTGGGGCCGTCGACCGAACTCACGGGCAGATCCCCCGTCTGCCCGTTGGGATCGGTGCCGACGAAGCGGACGAAGTCGGGCAGGAGCGCCTCATTGAAGGTGAAGCTCACCGTCGCGGGCGGGGCGTCGAGGACCGCGCCGTCGGCCGGATCGGTGGAGACCAACTCGGAGTGGGCCTGGGCCACCGGGGCGATGGCGGTGCCGCCAATGAAGGCGGCAAGTGCAAGGGCTCCGGCGGCGAGGGTGCGCTTCACGCTTCGAGGGTACGCCGCCCCCGCGGGGGACGCTGCTCCCACCACCAGCCGACGGGCTCCACGAAGCGCGCGAGCAGTGGCCCTGCGCTCGCGGTGATGAGCACGTAGGCAGCGACAAAGGCCTGGAACGTGGGGGGAAGCACGAGACTCACCGCGACGATGCCCGCGATGACGACGCTGAATTCCCCGCGCGCTGACAGCAGCGCACCCGCGCGGAGTGACCCGATCACCGTGCTCTGCACGCTCTTGGCGGCGATCCAGCCGGTGAGGAACTTCGTGGCGATCGTGACGATGGCGAGCAGAGCGGCGGGCAGGAGTACGCCGGGGAGGTCGCCCGGGTCGACCACCAGGCCGAAGTAGGCGAAGAAGACCGCGGCGAGCACGTCGCGCAGCGGGTCGAGGCGGCGGCGCGCGACCTCGGCGACCTCGCCGGTGAGGAGGAGTCCGACGAGGAAGGCGGCGACGGCGGGGGAGAAGTCGACAAGTCCGGCGAGGCCTGCCGCCGCGATCGCGGCACCGAAGACGATGAGCAACAGGCCTACCGGATCGCGTGGGCTCAACAGACGATGCCAGCGCACCGATCCCTTGAGCGCGATGACGATGACGACGCCCACGACGAGGAGCGCCGTACCCACGGTGATGAGACCCGAGACGACACTGGCCCCGGTGAGCACGACCGACAGGATCGGGAGGTACGGCGCCATCACCAGGTCCTCGATGACGAGGACGCTCACCACGGGCTTGGTCTCAGGGTTGCGCCGCCAGCGCTGATCGCGCAGGACCTGGCTGACGATGCCCGACGACGAGATGTAGGTGACACCACCGAGCGCCAGGGCGCCGATCCAGCCCCAGCCCAGGATTAGGGCGAGGACGACGCCCGGAGTCGCATTGAGGACGAGATCGGCGATGCCGGAGCGAGATTGCTGGCGTGCGGTGCGCACGAGGTCGGTGGCGGAGTACTCCAGGCCGAGCAGCAGCAGGAGCAGGACTACGCCGAGCTCGGCGATCGTCGAGACGAAGGTGTCGCTCGCGGGGATGCCGACGAGCCCGCCCTCGCCGAAGAAGAGTCCCGCGATGAGGTAGAGCGGCACGGGCGAGATCGAGAGGACGTGCGCGATACGCGCGAGGATTCCGAGGCCGAGCAGCAGGAGGCCGAACTCAAGGAAGATCGACGCGAAGGTCTCGCTCGTCGCGGCTGCGGGCACGCGTCGATCTTGGCACGAGCGCTCCGCACAAGCGAAAGCCCGCGTGTCCCCCCGGACCGCGGGCTTTCGCGCCTGTGGTGATGTGCCTAGAAGGCTTCCTCAGGAAGGCTCATGATCGCGTCGTCAGTGGCTTCGGCGACCGCGCGCTCGGCCGCGAGAAGCGGCAGGCGATTCTGCGCGAACCACTTGGCTGTGAGGACCTTGCCCTCGTAGAAGTCCTTGTCCTTGCCGGTCGCGCCTGCCTCGAGTGCG
>CAZLNF010000160.1:0-4365 GCA_964560885.1 uncultured Actinomyces sp.
GCCACGGTCTTGCCCGTCACCGTGAGGCAGTCCCCGTGGAGGAGTCCCGCGTCGAGAAGCGCGCGCATGACGACGGGGACGCCGCCGACACGATCGACATCGCTCATGACGTAGCGGCCGAAGGGCTTGACGTCGGCGAGCAGCGGCACCTTCGAGCCGATGCGATGGAAGTCCTCCATCTCCAGCTCGACATTGGCCTCGTGCGCGATGGCGAGGAGGTGGAGCACGGCATTGGTGGACCCACCGAAGGCCATGAGCACCGCGATGGCATTCTCCAGCGACTGCCGCGTGATGATGTCGCGCGTCGTGATGCCCTGGCGGATGAGTTCGACGACGGCCTCGCCGGACTTGCGGGAGTACCCGTCACGGCGACGATCGACCGCCGGCGGAGCCGCAGAGCCAGGCAGGGACATGCCCATGGCTTCGGCCGCGCTCGCCATGGTGTTGGCGGTGTACATCCCGCCGCAGGCGCCTTCGCCCGGGCAGATGGCGCGCTCGATGGCGTCGACGTCCTCGCGCGACATGAGCCCGCGCGCGCACGCACCGACGGCCTCGAAGGCATCGATGATGGTGACTTCCTTCTCCGAGCCGTCGGACATCTTGGCCCACCCGGGGAGGATCGATCCGGCGTAGACGAAGACCGCCGACAGATCGAGGCGGGCAGCCGCCATGAGCATGCCCGGCAGGCTCTTGTCGCAGCCGGCGAAGGTCACCATGCCGTCGAGACGCTCGGCCTGCATCACGGCCTCGACCGAGTCGGCGATGATCTCCCGGCTCACGAGCGAGAAGTGCATGCCCTCGTGGCCCATGGAGATGCCGTCCGAGACCGAAATCGTGCCGAACTGCATCGGGAAGCCGCCCGCCGAGAAGACGCCATCCTTGGCCGCCAAGGCCAGGCGCGCGAGCGAGAGGTTGCACGGGGTGATCTCGTTCCAGGAGGAGGCGATGCCGATCTGGGGCTTGACGAAATCCTCGTCACCCATTCCCACGGCCCGGAGCATCCCTCGCTGGGGAGCGCGCTCGAGCCCATCGGTCACATCACGACTGCGCGGCTTCATATCGGACATGACATTCACTCTAGGACACGATGACGTGGGCCAGCGGGGACCCCGACTCCCACCGGTCGAGCTGCTCGCGCACCAGGCGGCCGATGCGCGGGAGGAAGGCCGTGGTGTTGCCGCCGACGTGCGGCGAGATAAGCACCCCGGGCGCGCGCCAAAACGGATGGTCCGCCGGTAGCGGCTCGGGATCGGTCACGTCGAGGGCGAAGGAGAGGCGCCCGGCCGCTGCGAGCATCGCCTCGGTGTCGACGATGGGACCGCGGGCGACATTGACGAGGAGCGCGCCGTCGTGCATGCGGGCGAGGAACTCCGCGTCCACGAGCCCGCGCGTGCTGTCGTCCAAAGGGACGGCGATGACGATGACATCGGCCTGCGGCACGAGGGAGGTGAGCTCCTCTCGAGCGTGAACTCCGGGGCGTGCGGTGCGGCCCACGAGTGCGATGTCGCACTCGAAGCCCTCGAGCCGGCGCGCGAGCGCCCGGCCGATCCCGCCGGCGCCGATGATGAGCACGCGCTTGTCGGCGAGCGCGTCGTAGCGATCGTGCATGAACTCCCCCGAGGGCATCGCGCGGGCCATGTCGTCGATGCGTCGCAGCCTCGCCAGGATGAGCCCAACGGCGAGCTCGGCCGTGCTGGCGTCGTGCACGCCCGAGGCGTTGCACAGCGTGACGCCACGCGGCAGGTGCGCCAGAGCGTGCTCGTATCCGGCCGTGGGGAGCTGGCACACCTCGAGCTCGGGCAGTCGCCCCATCACCTCGAAGGCCCACTCCCCCGCCATGTAGGACGGCACGTAGAAGCGCGTCCCCGCGGGCGGCTCAGCAGGATCGCCGTCCCAGACGACCACGTCGTCGCGCCCGACATGGTCGGCGATCTCGCGCGGCAGGACGATCACGCGCCTACCCCACCACATTTGGCCACCGGAGCATCGCTCAGGTCGCGCCCGGCACGCGGTCCACGCATAGTGGAGGTATGCGAACCCTCTCGGCCATCGCGGCCTGCGCCGTCGTCCCACTGGCCTTGGCGGCGTGCTCCTCCGGGACGCCGCTGGCGGGACCGACGCCGGCGACTCCCTCCGCGGAGCCGCCTGGGGTGAGCGTGGTCGCCGACCTCGGCTCAGACCTCGTCTCGCCCTGGGGCCTGGCGCGACTCGACGACGGATCCGCACTCGTCAGCGAGCGGGACACGGGCCGCATCGTCCAGGTGGCGGCTGACGGCTCCCAGACCGAGATCGCCCAGATCCCGCAGGCCGCGCCCGACGGGGAAGGCGGGCTCCTCGGCATCGCCATCGATCCGAGCGGTGCCTGGCTCTACGCCTATGTGACGACCGAGACGGACAACCGCGTGATCCGCGTGCCGCTCGATGATCCGAGCGCGGCGCCCGAGGACATCCTGACCGGCATCCCCAAGGCCGGGATCCACAACGGTGGGCGCATCGCCTTCGGTCCCGACGGTGATCTCTACGTCGCGACCGGCGACGCAGGCCAGCCTGATCTCGCCCAGGACCCGGACTCTCTCGCCGGCAAGATCTTGCGCGTGGATCCCGAGGGCGGCGTACCCGAGGACAACCCCTTCCCTGCGTCGCCTGTGTGGAGTCTGGGCCACCGCAATGTGCAGGGCCTCGCCTTCGACTCGCAAGGACGCCTCTGGGCGACGGAATTCGGCTCAAAGGATGCCGATGAACTCAATCTCATCGAGCCGGGCGCGAACTACGGCTGGCCCCTCGTCGAGGGCACGGGCAACGACCCTGCGTACGTGAACCCACAGGCCCAGTGGACCCCGACCTCACTCGCCTCGCCGAGCGGCCTGGCGATCGTCGACGACGTGGCCTACGTCGCTTCACTGCGCGGCGAGGTCCTCTGGCAGGTGCCGCTCGTAGATGGTCGCGCTGCCACGCCGATCGCACTCGACCTCGGCGATCTCGGCCGTCTCCGCACCGTCGAGGCACTCCCCGACGGCTCGCTGTGGCTCATGACGTCCAACACCGACGGTCGAGGGGATCCGCGGGATGCGGATGACCGCATCCTCGTCTTGAAACTCGCGGCCTAGTTCTCGCTAACGCCGGACCCGACGCGCGTCAGCTCTCGCTGACGCCGAGACGCTCCAGCAGCAGCGCCCGCACCTTGCCCGCATCCGCCTGGCCGCGCGTCGACTTCATCACCGCGCCCACGATGGCACCCGCAGCCTGCACCTTGCCGGACCGGATCTTGTCCGCGACATCGGGCTGAGCGGCCAGAGCCTCATCGATGGCCGCGAGCAGCGCACCATCGTCGGATACGACGGCCAGTCCGCGGGCGGCGACGACCTCGTCGGGTGTGCCCTCCCCCGCGATCACGCCTTCGAAGACCTGACGCGCCAGCTTGTCGTTGAGCGCGCCCGACGCGATGAGCTCCTCCACGCGCGCGATATCCGCGGACGTGACCGCGAGCGACGCCGGCTCCACACCGGACTCGTTGGCGATACGCGTGAACTCCCCAGCCCACCACTTGCGCGCGGCATCAGGCGCCACGCCCGCGGCGACGGACTCCTCGACCAGCTCGAGCACTCCGGCATTGACCAGTGTGGCCATCTCGAAGTCGCCGATCCCCCATGCCTGCGCGAGACGCGCACGATGCACCGACGGCTGCTCCGGCATTGTGCGGCGTAGCTCCTCCACCCACTCGCGGGCAGGCGCGATGGGCACGAGATCGGGCTCGGGGAAGTAGCGGTAGTCCTCCGCGTGCTCCTTGGAGCGGCCCGGAGTCGTGACGCCGGTGTCCTCATGGAAGTGGCGCGTCTCCTGCACCACCCGGCCACCGGACTTCAAGACCCCTGCCTGACGCTCGATCTCCGAGCGCACGGCGCGCTCGACTGAACGCAGGGAGTTGACGTTCTTGGTCTCCGACCGCGTGCCCCAGGGCTCGCCGGGCAGATTGAGGGAGAGGTTGGCGTCGCAGCGCAGCGAGCCTTCCTCCATCTTGACGTCGGAGACGCCGAGGCCGCGCATGATGTCGCGGAGCTCGGTGACATAGGCGCGTGCCACCTCGGGTGCCAGGGCACCGGTGCCCGTCACCGGCTTGGTGACGATCTCGACGAGCGGGATGCCCGCGCGGTTGTAGTCGACGAGGGAGTAGTCGGCCCCGTGGATGCGCCCGGTCGCGCCACCGGCGTGCGTGAGTTTGCCGGTGTCCTCTTCGAGATGCACCCGCTCGATGCCGACGCGCACGACCATCGGACCGTCGTCGGTGGGCACCGTGACGTCGAGATAGCCGTCGACGCAGAGCGGCTCGTCGTACTGGCTGACCTGGTAGTCCTTGGGCATGTCGGG
>CAZLNF010000161.1:0-4302 GCA_964560885.1 uncultured Actinomyces sp.
TTCTCGATCTTCTACATGGGCATCAATCTCGGGGCGCTCATCGCGCCGCTCATCGTGGGCTACCTCGGTGAGGACATCAACTGGCACCTGGGCTTCGCGGTCGCGGGCGTGGGCATGCTCATCGGACTCGCGCAGTACATGTTGGGTTGGCGGGGGCTCGGCTCGGTGGGTGTGGCGGTGCCCAACCCGGCGACTCCCCCCGAGCGTCGTCGGGCCGGCCTTCAGGGGCTGGCCGGCATTGTCGTCATCGCAATCGTCCTCTTCGTTGCCCTGGGAGTCCTGGGCCTGGGGATCGCGGATATCACCGTGCTCTTCACGATCGTCGTGGTCGCTATCGCGGTCATCTACTTCTGGAGGCTCTTCAAGCAGCCGCAGCTCACGCCCGTGGACCGGGATCGGCTCTGGGCCTTCTTCTACCTGTTCCTTGCGGCAGTTGTCTTCTGGGCGATCTACGACCAGGGCGGGTCGACGATCAATGAATTCGCAGAGAAGTTCACGAGCATGGATGCGGGCGCTTTCACGGTGCCCATCAGCTGGATTCAGTCGATCAACCCGGTCTTCATCATCATCTTCGCGCCGATCTTCGCGGTCCTGTGGACCAAGCTCGGATCGCGAGCCCCATCGACCCCCATCAAGTTTGCGATGGCGATCTTCGGCGTCGGGATCAGCTTCCTCATCATGGTGCCGGCCGCCCTGCAGTCCGCGGATGGCGAGAAGTCGGCCATCTGGTGGATCGTCTCGGTCTTCCTCGTGCAGACGTGGTCGGAGCTCCTGCTCTCTCCCAACGGCCTGTCGGTGACGACCAAGCTGGCTCCCGCGGGCCTGCTCAGTCAGATGCTTGCCGTGTGGTTCCTTGCTACGGCCGTCGGCGACTCGATCGGCGGCCAACTCGTGCGCCTCATCGACATCCTGGGCTGGGCGGGCTACTTCGTCGCTTGCGGCATCGGCACGATCATCCTGGGCGGGCTCTTCCTCACCGTGGTGCCGCGCATCAAGCGGCTCATGGAGGGCGTGTCCTAGCGCGGCGTTGGTGCGAGGTAGTCCGCGAGATTCGCAGGCCGCAGCCCTTGCGCCCGAGCGGCGCTCACCGCGACCTTGAGATCCACCGCAAGGTTGGCGGAGAAGTGCAGCAGGATCACGGAGCCTGGGCGCAGGCCGTCGCCGAAGCGGTAACTGATGCGACCCTGCTCGACGACGGTGTCCCACATGACGATGTCGGTGATGTGGCAGCGGCGTACGACGTCATGCAGCGTGTGGCCTTCCGGGCCAGCGCCGTAGGGGGGACGAAGCATCCACGGTTTTGTGCCGAAGGTGCGACGGAAGTCGACCTGCACGGGGCACACCTGCGACTTGATCAGCCTGGCATCGATCGTCGCGAGGCTGGCGTGCGTGGTGGTGTGGTTCTGGATCGAGCCCCATCGCGAGATGCGCTCGAAGTAGCGCACCTTGCTGTCAGTCACCTGTGATGACGTGAGGAAGCTCGTGATGGGGATCCGATGCTTCTCGACATAGTCCAGCCCTGCCTGGGAGGTGACGATGCCGTCGTCGATCGTGATGAAGACGACCGGCTCCTTGGTGTCCACGCGGTAGGTGACCGGCAGGGCCTGAGCACTCGCGATAGGCGTCAGCGCGAAGGTGGCCAGCAGGGCCAGTCCCGCCGTCAGGAGGCGCTTCATGACTCGAGTATGCGCCCGCCCGGAGATGCACGTGGGCCCGGGCCAAAAGGCCCGGGCCCACACAAGATAGAGCTGCAGTTACTTCTGCGAGCAATCCTTCTTCGTCTTGCAGGTGTGAGTGGTCGTGGACTTGGAGTCGAGGACTCCGAAGTCCATACCCACGGTGAAGATCGCAGCGCCCATGAAGGCGTTGACAGCGTCGACGGCGCTCTTGTCGATGAAGACGACGTCGCCGGTCATGGTCGACGTGTAGGTCTGCTTCCACGCCTTGCCGGCCTTGGTCGCCTTGCCCCATTTGCCCTTCATCGTGAAGTCGTTGACCGTGAAGAAAGGAATGCGGGTGCCGTTGTAGGCGGCGAAGGGTGACGAGGCCGGAATGCCGTTGATCTCCATTGTGATGTATGCCTTGTCGCCGCCACTGGTCATCCACTCAATCTGCGGCATGGTCGCCTTGAGCGTGACCTGCGTGATGGAGCTTGCGAACGACAGACCGCCGGTGTGATGGAGGATGCCGTCCATGGCCGGGCCGGTGACCGGGAAGGTCACGCCGACGACGTCGGAGGTGGCCTGAGCCCGAGACGGAGCGATGGGGGCGATGGTGACGCCGGCTCCTTGGGCGTCGACGATGAGCGCCAGCGGCACGGTGATGACGGTCGTGCCATCGACCTTCGCTTTTTCGGCGGCGGTGGCGGGAGGTGTGGCCAGGGCGCCGGCGCCGGCTACAAGCGTTGCGGCAGCCGCGACGCTGACGATCTTCTTGCTGAGAATCATGAACCCTCCGGTGGTGATGTGCCGGAGACCCCTCCGGGGCTCCGCCGCCCACGGCGGGTGGCTCCTGGATCATGCCTGACTCGCAACCGCGAGGCAACCAGGTTGATTCAATCGGAAAGACGTGTGGGCCCGGGCCATATGGCCCGAGCCCACACAAGAAGGAGCTCCAGTTACTTCTGCGAGCACTGCTTCTTCGTCTTGCAGTTCTCCGTGATGGTGTACTTCGAGGCGATGTCGCCGAAGTCGAGACCCGCCACGAAGATCGTGGTCCCCATGAAGCCGTTGAGGGCGCCGATGATGTTGGCGTTGTCCACGAGGCCAGCCTTGCCCGCGATCTCTGCGGTGTAGGTCTGCTTCCACGCCTTGCCAGCCTTGGTCGCCTTGCCCCACTTGCCCTTGATCGCGAAGTCCGTGATCGTCAGGAAGGGAACGCGAGTGCCGTTGAGGGCCGCGAAGGGTGAGGAAGCCGGCACACCGTTGATCTCAATGGTGAGTGTCGCGGTGTCCCCGCCGCTCGTGGCGTACTCGATTGCCGGCTTGGTCGCGGTGAGCGTGATGCCGGTGTTGGCGCTGGCCATCGAGATGCCGCCGCGGTGGTGGACGACGCCGTCCATGAGCGGGCCCGAGACGGGGAAGGTCACACCAACGACCGTGGACGTGGCCTGGGCCCGTGACGGAGCGATGGGTGCGATCGTGATCCCCGCCTGAACAGCTGCACCGATGGTCGTGAGGGGCACCTCGAGGACTGTCGTGCCCTTGATGGTGGCCTTGGACTTGGCGGACGCGGGCGCGGCGGCCATAGCGCCGGCGCCGGCAACGAGTGCCGCTGCTGCGGCGACGCTGATGATCTTCTTGCTGAGATTCATGAACCCTCCGGGGGTGATCCTCCCGAGACCCCTCCGGGGTCCCGCCGCCCACGGCGGGCGGCCCCTCGATCATTACTGACTGTTCACGCCTCGGCTACCCGATTGAGGGAATTGGTCGGATGTGCGAAGGGGTCCGAGCCAGCCGGCTCGGACCCCTTCGCGACTGAGAGCCGCTGCGGACTACTTCTTGTTGATCGTCGTGCGGATCTGGCCGAGGCCCATGTCGGGCGTGAAGACGGCCTGGCCGACAGCCGCGTTGAGGGCGTCGACGACAAGCTGGTTGTCAGTCAGGTGGAGGAAGCCCTGCCAGACCTGCTGCTTCTTGTTATCCGTGCGGATCTTGAAGTTCTTGACGGAGAACAGGGGAAGCGCGTTGCCGGCCACCGTGACGTTGATGACAGCCGTGCTGTTCTCGGTGTCGATGATGATGACGGGGTTGGTGGCCTCAAGGGCACCGATCTTGATGCCGCCCCTGTGCTCGACGCCATTGCCCGTGACCTTGGACACGGGGAAGGACAGGCGGGTGCCGTCCTTTTTGGCGGGGGCCACGGGGACGATGCCTGCCACGACGGGCGCGAGCGCCTTGTCGAAGGAGATCACCGTGATGCCCTTGGTCTTGGGCTTGGCGCTGGCCGGCGTGGCGGCGATGGCGCCGGCGCCCGCGACGAGCGCGGCGGCAGCGGCGAGGCTGACGATCTTCTTGGTGAGATTCATTGACCCTCCGGGGGCTGAGCAGACCCCCTGAGGGGTCGACCGCCCACGGCGGGCGGCTAGGCGATCCTCACAGACGCCTGAGGTCGTTGCACCCCGGGCTGCGGTTTCCCACCCCGCTCCCAGGGAATCCCTCAGGCAGGATGGCCTCGTGAGCGACCTCCTCAAGCGCCTGGCTGACGTCGTAGGACCCGACCATTGCCTCACGGATCCGGCCCTCATCGAGTCCTTCACCACCGACTGGGGTGGTCGCTGGGGTGGACCGGCATTGGCCGTCG
>CAZLNF010000162.1:0-4262 GCA_964560885.1 uncultured Actinomyces sp.
CCCCGAATGCGGGTGGGGCGCCTCAGGTGGATCTACGGGTGAATCAAGTGCGAGCGCAGGCTTGGGAAGCGCCAGCGCTACCCCGGCGTCAGCCTTGGTGCCGAGCGCGCAGATATTCACCCGGGCCATACAGAAACTTCTTAATGAAACGCAAAGCACAGCGCTCTCTGCAATGCAGTTGCCCGGGGTCCCTCCGCTGACAGCATGTGTCCCGGTGGGCGGCTTCCGCTGCCGACGGAGACACGCACTACCTGACCTGGGGGTAGATATGTGCGACCTTGATAACGCTCTTCATTTCGGTAACCTCACGATCGACACCCAGGCCTGGGAGGTGCGCCTCGGCGGCACTCTTGTTGCCCTGAGCAAGACCGAGTACGAACTACTACTCGCCCTGGCTTTAAGACCTCGCCGGGTCGTCACAAACGGTGACCTCACGCGCATCGTGTGGGGCGAGAATTGGTTCGGCGACGACAACAACCTGGCTGTTCACATGAGTAAACTTCGCGGCAAGCTCGGCGAGTCCGGTATCGCACCGCGCTATATCCGGACGGTACGCGGGGTGGGATACCGCTTCGAACCCCAAGCGGGAAACACCGCGGAGTGGATGGCATCCGGTGAGGATCCCTTTCACGCGACAGTTGTCATTGTCTTATCGCCAGATCGACGCATTCGGTGGATCAGCGCCAACGTGAAGGAGCTTCTCGGCTGGGAGGCTGACGACCTCATTGATGTCAGCATCTACGACCTCGCCCTCCCGGCGGATCGCTCGGAAATACTCGCCCGGAAACCCCACCTCGATGCCGGCCACCCGACTGCGCTTTCTGGACAGGCGCGCACAGCTTCGGGCCACTACCGGCCCATCGCGGTGACCGTGCGCCCACTCCTCGGACATGGCGGCCAACTCGCCGGACTTCTCGCCGAGTGGCAGCCCGCCGAGGCCGGTGCGCCTCGCGACAACATCTCCCCCGTGCACCTCGATCAGTCAGTCGACGCCGCCGATACTCCGGTCGTCCTCACGTACGACGCTAACTTCACCCTGGTCGACATCACCCCTCGAATCCCGATCCTCGGCTGGCAGCCCGAAGAGATCATCGGAAGGTACTTCTCCACGTCTGACCGCGATGAGGCCACCATGCGCGCGCTGGCTGACATGCTCATCGGAAATGAAACGCACACTGTGTCGGGAGCAATCCACGCACGACACAAGAACGGATCACTCATCCCAATGCATAGCCACACTCAAATCCAGGTTGACGATCAAGGAAGTTTCGCCGGGGCTCAAAGCACTCTTAACTTGAATGAGTGAACTCTTGAACGGTAGCCACGTGAACAATTGCTCAGCGTCAATGCATCCCGGGTTCACGGTTATGGGCGCGCCTCACCGGACCCCGTGACGGGGGCAGGCCCCTTCCGAGGGTGGAAAACCCATGACCACCACCGTCCACCCACGAACGCACCAGCCGGGACGTGACGTCCAGCTACATCCTCAGAGCGTCAGAAGCGGCCGGGGCCTTCAAGGGCACGCCTTGAGCGCTTCCATGTTGAGCGAGGCCGGCCCAGCGAACATTCGGCAAGCAATCGACACGGTGACTCGGCATTAGGTCAAGCGATCGTCATCAATGCACCCGCGACATTGACTCTTGAAGCGGAGACGCGCTCAATGAGAGTGACCCGGTCAGGAGATCCCCAAGCCGTGACTGCTGGCATCCACGAGCCACGAGAGGGAGGAATGCTCATGTCGGTACCTGCCGAACACGACGATCCTGCACAGGCCCCATCGATCCCCGAGACTGCGCTGACGCCGAGCAAACCATCCATTCCCGATTCCGGCGTTGGCTGGACGGCCTCGGATTGGCTGGGCAAGGCCGTCGTCGACCGCGAAGGGCAGAGGATCGGCAAGCTCCACGGAATCTACGTCGATGTCGAGACGGACGAGCCGCAATTCGGCACGGTCAAGGAAGGGGTCTTCGGGCGGCACCTGACCTTCGTGCCCTTGGCAGGAGTCGCGGTCGCGCCAAGTGAACTCTGCGTCTCAGTCCTGAAGGAGGACGTCCGGTCCGCACCCAACCTCGAACTGCGTGGTGAAGAGCTTTCCCAGGAGGACGAATCCGCGCTCTACCACCACTTCCAGATGAACTACACGCCCATCGCAAACGAAAGCGGTCGGCGCCTTGCCCGTCGCTAATCCGAGCGTCGCGCCACAAAGCAGGTGAAAGGAACCGTCATGAACATGAACCGCGATCAGGCCAAGGGCAAGGTCAAGGAGGCAGTGGGAGACCTCACTGACGACGAGAAGCTCAAGAACGAAGGCAAGGCAGATCAACTCGTCGGAGATGCCAAGGAGGTCGTCCAGAATGTGGCAGACAAGGCTGACGAGGTCATCGATGACATCAAGAAGGCCGTCCACAAGGACTGACGGTCGTCATCCTTGACGCAATCCCTCGGATCCGGGCACTCCTAGGCCGCCTGGCGATGCACAGAGCCCCGGACGACGCCATGACGGCGCCGGCCGGGGCTCATGCTCTAGCGACTACTCGCCGGCGACGTTGGCCGCCTTGTCGAGGCCCTTCTCGAGATCGGCAATGGCGTCCGCCACGTCGCCCTTGTCGATGGCCTTCGAGGCCTTCTTCGTGGCGCGGGAGAGAGCGTTGTCGACATCGGTGGCCACCTTGTCGATCGCCACAGCGATGAGGGCAGCCTCACCTGCGTCAAGGAACTCGCCGAGCTCCTTCATGTCCTTGCGGCTGAGGCCACCGGAGAAGTGACCGATGGCGCCGCCAATCACGCCGAGGCCGGCAGCGCCGCCCGCCGCCGAAGCAACGACCGCGATGCCCGCGGGCGGGAAGACCGCGCCAATGATGGCGCCGGCGACGACACCGACACCGGCCGCGACCTTGCCCGCATGGGTGGTCTCGTGGACATGGAGCTTGCCCTTCTCATTGCGCGAGACAATGGCGGCGGTGACGTGCTTGAGGTCGCCGGTGTCCTTGAGCGCCTTGAGATCGGCCTCGGCATCGGCCTTGGAGCCGTAGGCTGCGGCAAAGGCGACGTACTGCTTGTCTGACATGTGTCCTCCGAAGTAATGAAGCGGCAAAGCAGCAGTGTGTCCACTAGGACCAGGCGCTGCCGTGAGTCCTTTCAGTATTCACTTCACTGTCACCGCCGGGACCACACAAGTGCGGAAAGCCGGAGGCTGCGCGACCCCGAGAGAGCAAGATCACACGCCCGACTGCGCCGACTCGTTCGTCGTTCGCACCACCGGGACATTGATGCTCACCTGATGGGAACCTTCGCCTTCGCCCCACCGATGACGAAGAGAGCCGCAACAGCACCGAAGGGCGCCATCAGCACGACGAAGACGAGTATCACCGACCACTGGCCGACCATGAGCAGGCTCACCGACTGGAGGATCACGAAGCCCGCGATCAGCACCACCATGAGCCATCCCGCGCGAGCGGGCATCGCGCGACCGAGCGCCACGAAGGGGATCAGCGCCCCGATGATCACGAGGAGGTTGATCGGCCCGTGCGTGTCCTCGAACTCCCAGACGGGCCCCGCCAGCGGGATCGCGGCGATCGAGGCGAGGAGTACCAGGGCTACCACGACCACGAGGATCGGATAAGCCAACTGTGGACGCACGAGCGCAAGGATCGACAGGAGTATGGGAAGGGCAAGCCACGCGACGACCATGAGCGCACCCTGCGCACCACCGGGGTCGCTGAGAATCTCGCCGCCGACGAAGAGGACGAGCATGCCACCGAAAACTGCCCCCAGGAGCACGCCCAGTATGACGAAGACCCGGGCAGCCTGAGGCACGTCCTCATCGACGAAAGGATTCACGCGTCCACCTCCTTGCTCTCGCTCTTGACGGTGACACGCAGCGCCTGGGCGATGCGCACGAGATAGACGACTCCTCCGGCAAACACCACGAGCACACCGAGCCGGTAGACCCACAGCAGGATGCGCGCACCGGCATTGAGCGGATTTGGTGCGGTGACGTCCGGTCCGACTTCCTGCACGGTCTCGCTCGGCACGGCGAAGATGACGAGCGCGAGCACCAGGATCCCCACTCCGAGCGTCGCGAGCATCGAGATCCAGGCCAGGCGCGGCAGGGGTACGCCGGACAGCAGCCTCACAGCGACGCCGAGACCGACGCCGACCAGGAGGGCGAGACCTCCCTCGAGTGGGTCGATGAGGCCGACGAAGATCACCGGCAGCGTGATGATGCCGAGAATCAGGCTTGCGATGAGTCGGGAGCGCAC
>CAZLNF010000163.1:0-4234 GCA_964560885.1 uncultured Actinomyces sp.
GCGGCACGACCGGTGGGGGCGAGGGCAACATCCTCGTCTCCGACAAGGAGCCCGGTCCGGAGCTCGACCTCGCCCTGCTGAGCCGCGAGCTCTGGGCCCAGATGGCCGGGGCCCTCGGGGACTCCTTCGAGCTCGATCCCAAGGGTGGCCTCGTCGTGGCCGCGCGCGAGGACACCTATGCGCACCTGCTCCACTTCGCGGGCGAGCAGCGTGCCAGCGGAGTCGTCGCCGAGCCGGTCGCGGCCGCGGACCTGCCCGACCTGGAGCCGCGCATCTCACGCGATCTCGTGGGCGGTGTGCTCTACCCGCAGGACATGCAGGTGCAGCCGATGCTCGCCGCGGCGCACATCATCGAAGCGGCGCGCACCACCGGACGCACGACTCTCATGACCGAGTGCGCGGTCACCGGCATCGACCTCGATGCCTCCGGTGCGGTCTGCGGCGTACGCACGGCCGAAGGCACCATCGCCACGCGCCACGTCATCAACGCCGCAGGCACCTGGGGCGGTGAGATCGCCGCGCTCGCGGGCGTCGAGCTGCCGATCCTGCCGCGACGCGGATTCATCCTCGTCACCGAGCCGCTGCCGCCGGTCGTGCGACACAAGGTCTACGCCGCCGACTACGTCGCCAATGTCGCCTCGGACAACGCCGGCCTGGAGACCTCGGCGGTGATCGAGGGCACTAAGTCCGGCACGGTGCTCATCGGCGCGAGCCGTGAGCGCGTGGGCTTCGACAAGACTCTCGACTGGCAGGTCCTAGGGCGTCTCGCGCAGCAGGCGATCGAGGTCTTCCCCTTCCTCGCCGACGTCCAACTCCTGCGCACCTACGGCGGATTCCGGCCCTACTGCCCCGACCACCTGCCCGTCATCGGCCCGGATCCGCGCGTGCCCGGACTCCTGCATGCCTGCGGGCACGAGGGGGCGGGTGTCGGCCTCGCCACGGGCACCGGACACGTCATCGCCCAATCCATCACCGGTGCGCCGACGTCGATCGACCTGGCGCCCTTCTCGCCCGCGAGATTCGAGGCGACCCGTGTCTGATGACGTCTCCTTCACCTTCGATGGCACGCCCATGCGCGCGCAGGACGGCCAGACGATCGCCGCGTCCCTCATCGACCACGGCATCAACTCGTGGCGGCGTACCCGCGTCGATGACCAGCCGCGGGGGATCCTCTGCGGCATCGGCGTGTGCTTCGACTGCCTCATCACGGTCAACGGCGAGCCCAATGTGCGCGCGTGCATGGCTCGCGTGGAGCCCGGTGATGACCTGCGCTCACAGGAGGGCACGGGATATGGCGACTGACGTCCTCATCGTGGGGGGTGGTGCGGCGGGAGTCGCTGCAGCCGTAGTCGCTGCGCGCTCCGGCTGCTCGGTGACGCTTCTCGACAGCGGACCGGCGATCGGCGGTCAGTACTACCGCGGAGCGAAGACTCCTGAGAGCGGATCCGGCCTGTCCTACGCGGCGTTGCGGCGGGACTTCGATGGGCTGGTCGACGCCGGCCGGATCGATCTGCGCCTGTCCACCTATGCCTATGCGCTCGAGCGCAAGGAGAGCGGCTTCGTCCTGCGCACGCGGGGCGATGACCGACACCGCGGGGACACGCAATCCATTGCCGCGCGCACGGTCGTGATCGCCACCGGCGCCTTCGATCGGCAGTTGCCCTTCCCCGGCTGGACCCTGCCCGGCGTGATGTCCGGCGGTGGCGCGCAGGCGCTGGTCAAGGGCAGCGGCGTGCTGCCCGGCCGACGCATCGTCGTGGCCGGCACCGGCCCCTTCCTCCTCGCGATCGCCCACGCGCTCATCACCGCGGGTGGCGACGTCGTCGCGGTCGTCGAGGCCAACGACCCGCTAGGGCTCGCGCGTCACACGCGCGCGGTGCTCCCCGCCGCGGGCAAGTCCGCGGATCTCGCGAAGTTCGTCTCGTCGCTCGCGAGGAAGCGCGTGCCCTACCTCCGTCGACATCGCGTGCTCCGTGCACATGGTCACGGTCGCCTGGAATCCGTCACCATCTCCCGCGTCGATACCGACTGGCACGGCATTCCCGGCACCGAGCGCGTGCTGGAGTGCGATGCCCTCGCCATCGGCTACGGCTTCACCGCGCAGACCGACCTCGCCGGCCAGGTGGGTGCGCACATGCTGATCGGCTCCGACGGTGGTCTCGCCATCGAGGTCGACGAGTGGCAGTGCACCTCCGTGCCCGGCCTGCTGGCCGCAGGAGAGACGACGGGCATCGGCGGCGTCGATCTTGCCCGCGTCGAGGGCGTCGTGGCCGGGGTCGCGGCCGTCGAGGAGTGTGGCGACCAGCCGGCGCTCTCGGCATCGGCGATCGCACGAGCGAAGCGCGACGTGCGGCATCTGCGCGGCTTCGCCGATGCCCTGCACGCGACCTTCGCCGTGCGCGATGGCTGGCGTGACGACGTGGCCGAGGACACCATCGTGTGCCGGTGCGAGGAGGTGACAGCGGGCAGCGTGCGTGATGCCGTGACCGACCTGGGTGCGCGAGACGCGCGGTCTGTCAAGCTGCTCACGCGTGCGGGCATGGGCTGGTGCCAGGGGCGCGTGTGCGCGCCGGCGGTGGATGGGCTCTGTGGCTTCGACTCCGCCACCTCACTCATCGGCGGTTCCTACCGACCCGTGGCTGTCCCAGTGCCGCTGGGCGCGATCGCTGCCGAGAGGATGTCCCCGTGAGCGTGACATTCCTTGATGAGGAGCAGACCTACGCCGCGGCGACGATCGGTCAGTGCGCGGATGCGCTGGAGGAGGCCCTGCGCGCGGGACTGCCCGGCGAGCCCGATCCCGCGCGTATCTTCGTCGACCTGCCCCCGGGTGAGCTGCTGCTCATGCCGAGCCGAGTCACCGGCACGCCGACGGTCAAGCTCGTCACGATTCACCACGATGCCGACCGGCCCGATCCGCGGATCAAGGGCGTGCACGTCGTCTTCGACCCGGTCTCGCTCGCGCCGCGCGTGGTCATGGATGCCGCTGCGCTCACCGTCATGCGCACCACCGCCGTGAGCATCGTGGCCCTGCGCGCCATCGCCAAGCCCGACTGCCACACCCTCGTCGTCTACGGCGCCGGGCCCCAGGCCCGGGCGCATATCGACGCGATCATCGCGGAGTGGCCGATCCGCCACGTCACCATCGTCGCCCGTCGGCCGGAGCGCGCCGAGGCGCTGCTCGCCTCCGCCCGCGAGCGTCATCCCGACATCGTGATCGACCTAGTACGCACCGAGGATGCCGCTTCGGCCCTGCGCGAGGCACGCATCATCGTGTGCGCGACCACGGCGACGTCCGCACTCTTCAGCGCCGCCGATGCGCGCGGCGATGTGGCTGCTGTCGCGGTCGGCACACACTCGCCCACCTGCTGCGAGATCCCGAGCGAGCTGGTGGGCCGCTCCTTTGTCGTCGTCGAGGAACGCGAGTCAGCGCTGCGCGAGGCGGGTGACGTCGTGTGCGCGATCACCGCCGGCCTCATGACTCCCGAGGACATCGCTGCCGACCTCACCGAGATCGCTCGGCGTTCGGTCGATGTGCCCGCGACGGGCTCACGAGTGTTCAAGAGCATGGGCATGGCCTGGGAAGACGCGGTCGTAAGCGCCCGCATTGCAGAAGGAGTGGCATGAGCACAGTGATGAGCGTTGACGAGGCATGCGCGGCGGCAAAGGCGGCGAGTCAGTGGTACGCCGACACGGACCTTCCGACCCGGGCGCGCCTGCTCGAGGCGATCGCGGATGCGATCGATGCCGCGCGTGATGCACTCGTGCCCATCGCCGTCGAGGAGAGTCGCCTCGGCGTCGACCGCCTCACCGGTGAGGTCGGTCGCACGACCGGTCAGCTGCGTCTCATGGCACAGGTGGTGCGCGATGGCGCCTTCCTCGGCGTCGTCCTCGACCATGCCAACATCGACATGACCCCCCCGCGTCCCGACCTGCGCCGCATGAATGTGCCGCTCGGGCCCGTCGCGGTTTTCGCCGCGTCCAACTTCCCCTTCGCCTTCTCCACGCTCGGCGGAGACACGGCCTCGGCGCTTGCCGCGGGCTGCACCGTCGTGGTCAAGCCGAATCCTGGTCACCCGCGCCTGAGCGACGCGATCATGGCGGTTGCGCAGCAGGCGCTCGCCGATGCGGGTGCGCCACGCGGTGTGCTCACGATGGTGTCGCACGGGTTGCAGGACGGAATCGACCTCGTCAACGACGATCGCATCGAGGCGGTTGCCTTCACCGGCAGCCAGCG
>CAZLNF010000164.1:0-4232 GCA_964560885.1 uncultured Actinomyces sp.
TGCGCCACCACGCGGTCGAAGGCAGCGGCTTGGGCCCGCAGCGATGACACCAGGCCATCTTTGGCGACGTCCATGGACATGACGGGCGCTGAGACGCCCCACGCCATCGTCTCGATCTCGCCCCCGCCTGTGGGCGCTGAGCTCGACGCTGAACTCGAGGAGGCGTCGGATCCTCCGCCAGAACACCCAGCCAGGAGAGCCGCGGCCAAGAGGCCGATGCCGACGGTGGACCACTTCGCGAGTCTGGGCATCTCGGACTCCTCTGCTGGGCGGCCACAAGGGGTCCGCTCGGACGATTGCGTAAGTATTCAATGCAAATTCGCCCAGGCGCAAGGACTTTCCGAAAGAATCTGGCGCATGGGTCCCGCCGTGGTGGTTGTCGGGGGCGGGACGGCCGGGTGCGCCGTGGCTGCCCGCCTCGCGGAGGCGGGACGGGCAGTCACCCTCGTCGAAGCGGGGCCCGACTACGGTCCTCGCGAGGAGGGCCGGTGGCCGGCCGACCTGCTCGACGCGACGACCCTGGCCACCTCCCACGATTGGGGCTACTCCGGCCCGGCCGCAGATGGGCGCACCGTGGCCTTCGACCGCGCCCGGGTGATCGGGGGGTGCTCGGCGCACAACGGCTCGACGATGTCGATCGGGTGGAGCGGTGATGACGTCGACCTACCGGTGACATGGTCGACGTCGGCCCTCGCAGAGGCGCGACAGCGTGCAGCGGAGCGCACGCGTGTCAAGTCCCCTGCTGAGTCGGCGATACAGCCATTCCAACGTGCCTTCCTCGATGCATGCGAGGCGATGGGCGTACGCCGCACCGATGACCTGCTCGATCCCGAGGGCGGTGTGGGAGCCAGCCTGAGCCCGGTCAACGTCGTCGACGGCATCCGATGGAACACCGCGATTGCCTACCTCGATCCGGTCCGTAACTTGCCTAACCTGACCATCGTCGACCAGTGCGTCGTGGATCGAGTCGAGATTCGTGCCGGCAGAGTGACCGGCGTGCTGGGGATGCGCGACGGACTGCCCGTCGCCTTCGACGCCGACCTCGTCGTGCTCTGTGCCGGGGCCTACGGCACGCCGATGATCCTCATGCGCTCAGGAATCGGACCGGCCGAGCACCTGCGCTCGCTGGGCATCCCTGTCGTGGTCGACCTGCCCGGGGTCGGCAGCACGTTGCAAGACCAGCCGGTGTTGCGCCTGGAGTGGGCCGCAACCCCGGCGCTCATCGAGGCACTCGAAGGCTTCCGCGAGGCCACAGGATTCCTGCCGGAGGAGCAGTGCGTCGCCAAGGTATGCAGTCCGGGCCAAACCGATGCTGTGCCTTACGACATGCACGTCTTCCCCTGGATCGAGCCTGACCCGGTGCACGGCTGGCGATGTGTCATCCCCGCAGGGATGCTGAGGCCGACGTCGACGGGAACGATCAGTCTCACCTCTCGCGATCCGGAGGAAGCGCCACTCATCGATCACGGCTACCTTCGCGACGACGATGATGTCGATCGACTCGTGAGCATGCTCCCGTGGCTGACCGACCTGGCCCGGCAGGAGCCGATGGCTGACTTCCTGGGCGAGCCGCTGGTGGCAGCGCCGACGGGCAACCGGGAGGACCTCATCGAGTGGGTCCGCGGCAATCACCACCACTACTGGCACCCGACCGGTGGAGCGGCCATCGGTCCGGACGACTCTGTCGACGCCGTCTGTGATGACCGTGCACACGTGCGAGGCATCGAGGGCCTCGTGGTCGCCGATGCGTCGCTCTTCCCCCGTGCCCCGCGCGCCACCACAGCGTTCCCCGTTACCGTCGTCGGCGAGCATGTCGCCCGCCTCATCCTGGAGGACACGTGACCGAGCACGACGTCGTGGTGCGCGGGGGACGGATCATCGATCCTGAGACCGGGCTCGATGCCGTCGGCGATGTGGCCATCACCGGGGGGCGGATCGACGCGGTGATCCCGGGAAGCAGTGCCGACTTGCACGGCCGCGAGGAGTGGGATGCGACCGGTCAGGTCGTGGCTCCCGGCTTCATCGACCTGCACAGCCACTGCCACGATCGCGCCTCGCGCCTGCTTCAGGTGTGCGACGGAGTGACCACGGCCCTGGAGCTGGAGGGCGGGTTACTCGACATTCCTGGCGCATACGCGCGTATGGGCGAGCAGGGCAGCCCCAACAACTACGGTTTCTCGGCGTCGTGGGCGCTGTCGCGCATGAGCGTCTGCGGCATCGACGTGTCGGCCGGGCTGCCCGCCTTCCTCGCCAACATCGGGGCGCCGGCGTGGCATCGCGAGCTCACCGACTCCGAGCGCGGGCGCATGCTCGAGATGCTGAGGCGTGAGCTCGACGACGGAGCCCTCGGGATCGGAGTGCTCCTCGGCTACTGCCGCGAGACGGCAGGAGCGGAGTACCTCGAGGTTGCCGCGCTCGCAGCCGAGACCGGTACTCCCACCTATACCCACGTGCGGGATCTGGGTCGCGCCGACAGCGGTCTGATCGGCGCGGAAGAGGTCGTGGCGGCGGCACTCGACTCCGGCGCACACATGCACCTGTGTCATGTCAACAGCACCTCTCTCCGCACTGTTGACCGAGTCCACGCCCTGCTTGACCAGGCCCGCAGCGAGGGACTGCGCGTGACGACCGAGGCCTACCCCTACGGCTCCGGTGCCACCGGGATCGGAGCGCAGTTCCTCGACCCGGCCGAACTCACGGCCAGCGGGCGCAGTCCCTCCGACATCGTCTACCTACCGATGAATGAGCGGGTCTCGTCTGCCGAACGCCTAGTGGAGTTGCGCACAAAGGATCCCGGCGGGATCGCCATCATCGAGTTTCTGCGTGAGGACCAGCCTGACGATTTGGGTTTCCTCACGCGCGCTTTGCTCCACGACGACACGGCGGTCGCCTCCGATGCCATGCCGCTGCAGTTTGTGCATCCACGCGACGAAGGTGAATGGCCCCTACCCGCCGACACGATGACGCATCCGCGGACCGCGGGCACCTTCTCGCGCATCTTCCGTTGGTACGTCCGCGAACTGGAGATCCTGGATCTTGCCGAAGCCGTGCGCCGGTGCACCCTGGTGCCGGCTCAGATCCTCGAGGCAGTGAGCAGCGATATGCGTCGCAAGGGGCGAGTGCAGGCAGGGGCGGACGCTGACTTGGTCGTCTTCGACCCGGCGACGGTCACTGACCGCGCGACCTATTCCTCACCCGTCGAGACCTCGACCGGGTTCTCCTACGTCGTTGTGAACGGCACGGCGGTCGTCAAGGGCGGTGCCCCGCAGGCCGATGTGCTTCCGGGTCTCCCGGTCCGTGGTGGTCGCTGACGATCACGTAGCTGCCTTCGCGCGTGAAGCCGACGACCCGTCCTTGCGTCGCGGGATCGAGCAGCTCTTCTCGCAGACGTAGCCGCCACGTGCGCGCAGCGATGGGATCCGTGCTCCGAAGGCTCTCGATGTCCTCGGGCGTGGGAATCAGCAGACAGTCGTCCTCTGCAGGAGGAGCGACCAACGTCGTAGGCGAGACCTCCCAGGCCATGAGCAGTCGATCGGATGCATCGCCCGCGTTGATGGAGTCCGACATGGGCCCGTAGAAGTCGACGAGGTATTCGACGGGGCGCGCGCCGAGACGGCCGATGTTGAACCACGCATTGCGGCGTACGAGCGGATCGAAGGTCCAGGTGATGACCTCGACTCCTCGCGTGGCCGCCCAGTCGCGCTGGTGCAGCTTGAGTGCTCTGCCGACGTTGAGCCCGCGGGCATGAGGGGAGACGCCGGTGGCATGTGAGTGCAGGGACAGCCGTCCGCCGTGCTGCCCGAGGAATCCGATCGATGCACCGACGAGCTCGCCCTGCCGGAAGGCGCCTGCGACGTAGCCACCCTCATGCGACAGGGCGCGGAGCAGTTCGACTCCGAGAGCGGGGATGCCGGGGCCCCAGACTGAGACGAAGAGGCCGTCGACGGTGGCGAGATCATCCAGCCGATCCAGTGCCCGCACGCTGATGGCGTCCTTCGCGGGCTCCGTCACCCTCGTGCTCATGAAAACTCCTTGATCCCGTCGGGAATTAACGTAAGATTCTTACATTAAGTCGCGCAGGAGGACTGGTTCCCCTCACCGGGTGTGGCGGCCATGCGCATATGGAAGGTGGAAGTGGCCCCGATGAGTGATGTCTCGGCCCTGTCCTTGGGCGAAGAGCGCCTTCCCGCGCTCGAGCTCGCCTTCTCTCTGGTGCGCGAGGCGTGGGAGGG
>CAZLNF010000165.1:0-4215 GCA_964560885.1 uncultured Actinomyces sp.
GCGACCACGGGTTCGGCCGGGCCCGACCCCGATCCCGGCGGAGCGATGACGGGCCCGGTGCCCCCGGGGCGCGGCTTCGTCGCGGTGGCGGGACCTGAGGGCGAGGTGGTCGCGGGCTTCGCGTGCGAGGGGTCTGACCGTGAGGGGGTCCGCCGTGCCGCGGTCGAGGCGGCTCTCGACCTGCTGGGCCGTGTCCTCGCCGGGACCGCCTGACGACGGGCGATCGTCGGTCAGTGCGAGTAGCGTGGAGTTGTGATCATGCTTCGTGAGGTCCTCGGTGCTGAGTTGCGCCGCGTCCGGCTGCTCCAGGGCCGCACCCTGAGGGACGTGTCCGCGTCGGCATCCGTATCGCTCGGGTACCTCTCCGAGGTCGAGCGCGGTGAGAAGGAAGCCTCGTCAGAGATGCTGCTCGCCATCTGCGGGGCTCTCGGAGTGCCGCTCTCGCGAGTGCTCGCCAACGTCGCACACGACATCGCCGTCCACGAGGACGCGCCTGTCATCCGCGCCGCCTAGCCTGCTGCGGGCTGGCAGTGCGGACACCAGTAGGCGTCCCGCTCATATGACCCGCTGCGCTGCTTCGCGTAGGCGATGCGGGTGCTGCAGCGCAGGCACGCCCTCCCCGCCCGGCCGTAGACGTAGTGCTGATCGCGCAGGCTGCCGGTGGAGGCCTGGGCGCCGCGGGCCCGGTTCGCCCGCATGAGGGCGCGGCCCGTCTCGACAAGGCCGGGCAGGTCGGCGATCGAGGTGACCGCAGCCTGTGGCGGTATCCCTCTGAGAAAGAGTGTCTCGGTCACGTAGATGAGGCCGAAGCCGGCGACGACCGATTGGTCGAGGAGCGTGTCGCCGATGGCTCGATCCCCCTGCTCCCGAAGTCGTTTGACGACATCGTCGAGATTGACGTCGTCGTCGAGGATGTCGGGACCGAGGCGCCCGAGCAGGGCCTCGACTCCGCGTGCGTCGAGGAGTTCCACCACGGGCAGTCGGTAGCCCACGGCCTGCCAGTCGGCGGTCTCGAGCACCGCGCGCACCTGCCACTCGGGACCGCCGTGCCAGGTGCGGCCCTGGCGGTAGAGGTGCCATGAGCCGTCCATGCGGAAGTGCGTGTGCAAGCAGATGCCGTCGTCCAGACGGAAGAGCAGGTGCTTGCCGTAGGAGCGCACCGAGGTGACGGCGCGCCCGGTCAGGTCGACGGTGGCAAGGGCGGGCACACGGAGGTCAGCTCCGGTGAGCTCCTGGCCAGCGAGGCAGTCATCGAGCCGGCGCGCGGCCAGCCAGACGGTGTCGCCCTCAGGCATGCACCGATTCTGGACCCTGCTCCGAGGTCTCGGGTGCGGGCGTCCCCTTGTCGCGGCGCACGAGCCGTACGACGTAGGTGATGGCGACGGCGCTCACGGTGAAGAGCACGGCGTAGACCGCCCACCACGCTGCAGGGCTCGCACCGAGCGCCGTGAGGATGAGGCGGGCATTGAGCAGCAGGATGAAGCAGCCGACGACGACGCCGAGGATGCGAGCGTTGAGGAAGCGCACCAGCCAGGCGGCGAAGGGCGCGGCGATGACGCCACCGATGAGCAGCGCCAGGACGATCCCGAGGTCGATGCCGGCGGTGCCCAGTCCGACGAGGAAGCCCAGGCTGGCGGCCAGCGCGACGATGAACTCGGCGGTGTTGACCGTGCCCACGACGCGCGCCGGGGTCAGGCGTCCATCCGCGAGAAGCGTCGGCGTGGTGACCGGTCCCCAGCCGCCGCCGCCCGTGGCGTCGACGAATCCGCCCACGAGACCAAGCGGGATCATGAGGCGGTTGCCCGGTGTCCCAGGCTTGCGACGCGGCGCGCGGCCCATGACGAAGCGGATGACGATGTAGACGCCGAGGACGAAGAGCAAGGTCCCGGTGAAGGGCAGCGCCGCCTTGGTGGAGAGGTTCGACAGGACGGTGGCGCCGACAAAGGCTCCCACCGCGCCGGGCAGGCCGATGCGCCGTACGCCGGCCCAGTCAACATTTCCGAAGCGGGCATGGGATGCCCCCGACGCAGCAGCGGTGCCGAGCTTGGCCAGGTGGACAGACGCCGAAGCGAGGGCGGGGGTGAGGCCCACGGCGAGGAGCAGGGTCGTCGAGGTGACCCCGAAGCCCATGCCGAGTGCGCCGTCGATGAAGGATGCGCCGAAGCCGGCAAGCGCGATGAAGATGAGGCCGGTCATGGGTCTCCGTCACTCCGGGGCCCGGGGATGGGCCCTATTGTCACCTGTGTTAAGTGACAATAGCACGGGGAGGGGGCCGGGGTCGGTCAGGGCAGGGCCGTGTCGCGGCGTCAGTGCCAGGCGGCCGGGTCGTCGGTGAGCTTGCGCACGCGGGCGGGGAGGTGCTCGTCCACGACGTCGGCGAGGCTCACCGCCTCGAGGATCTGGCGTTCGGCGGCGCGCAAGGCGACAAGCACCTGAGGGAGGCCGGCTGCCGCTCCCGAGTAGTGGAGGTCCTCGGGCCGGGCACCGGCGACATTGGTGAGAGCCCCGTCGATCGCCCGGATGACGTCAGCGAGGGAGATCTCAGCCGCGGGTCTCGCCAGGGTCCAGCCACCCTCGGGTCCGCGCCGTGCGCGCACGATGCCGGCCTTGCGCAGCTCGGCAAGGATCGCCCCGAGGTAGGACGTCGGGATGTCCTGACGGTGGGACAACTCGTCGGTGGTCACGGGGCCGTCGGGCGATGCTGCGAGCTCGAGGGCAGCGCGAAGGGCGTAGTCGGTCCGCCCCGGTAGTCGCATGACCTGAGCATAGGCGTGCGCGTCAGGTCCGCAGGCGCAGGCCGCTCGGTGTGCGGGCGAAGCCTGCGGCGGTGAGCGCTGCGAGGCGCACGTCATCGACGGGGATCTCGGCGACCTCAAGGCCGTCGATGCGCTGCACGGTGACCGACTGACCCCGGAGGGCGTGTGCCAGTGACCGAGCCGCATCGGCGAGCGCGTCTGCCTCGGCACCCCAGGTGATGAGCGAGCGACGCCCGCGGGCGAGGTAGAGCGCGGGTGCGCGATCGCGCAGGGTCACCCACGACCCGGCAGTGCGGCTGGGCCGTGTTGACGCTTCGGGCCAGGGCAGGAGCGCACCGTAGGGCTGCGCAGGATCGGCGGTCGCGAAGGTGCGCGCCTGCGCGTCCGGCGCAAGCGAGCGCAGTAGGTCGAGGGCGCCAGGCAGGGCGAACTGCGCGGCGCCCTGACCCTCGAGGGCGTAAACGCGTCGGCAGCGGCCGGCCTCCTCCATGGCGCTGAGGATCCGGTACGCCGCGGCGAATCCTCCGGGCAAGCCTGCGGAGCTGACGGCCTCGCGCGTGACGATGCCATTGCGGTGCAGCAGCGCTTCGATGGCGGCGAGGTGGCGAGCAGTAGCGGAAGGGTCAGGCGCGACGACCAGCGACCAGCGACCGCCGAGGGGTTCTCGCGACGGCCGTCGGCCTCGTGAGCGAAGTCGCGGCGGCCGCGCGGGTTTGCGAGGCGCGCCCCGGCGCATCGGCTCCCACGTGTCGTTGGTGACGTGACCTGTCCAGGCGAGTTGGCGGAGCGCGCGGGCCACCTCGACCTCGGGCACGAGCGCCTCGCGCGAGAGGTCGTCGGCGATCTCGCGGAGGAATCTGGCCCCGCGCTGCGCGAGCAGGTCGACGATGCGTCTCTCGAGCTCTCCCGCAACCTCTTCGGGGGCAGGCACCAGGAGCGGTGCCAGGTCGGCAGGGGCCAGGCACACCCAGCCGTCGTCGCCAGGCAACTCGCCCGCGCCCCACCAGGCGATCTCGCCGCGGGTGATGAGTTCGTCGAGCATCGAAGGCGCGTAGTCGCGCACGCGCGCCGGCAGGATCGCCGACTCGAGCTGGCTCGCCGGCAGCGGGCAGCCGGCCAGCGACTCGATGGCGGCGTACACAGCGTCAACACCGGCGCTCAGCTCCGTGAGCCCCTGCCATGCGGGCAGGAAGTCGGCGAGAGTGTCGGCCGCCAGCGGCTCCATCTCTTCTCGAAGCGCGGCCACGCTGCGTCGGCGGATGCGCCGGAGGACCTCGCGGTCGCACCACTCGGTGCCCGCGGTGCCGGGTCGGAATCCGCCGGACACGACGCGGTCGTCCACTTCAAGGCGGCGTAGCGCTTGCTCGGC
This sequence comes from uncultured Actinomyces sp., assembly GCA_964560885.1. Classification (GTDB taxonomy): domain Bacteria; phylum Actinomycetota; class Actinomycetes; order S36-B12; family S36-B12; genus Mxb001. The sequence goes on from CAZLNF010000165.1 coordinate 4,126, forward strand.
GACGGAGACGCCCAGGCCGAAGGCATCGGCGAGCGCGGTGGCAGTGAAGGGTCCATGCGTGCGTGCGTAGCGCGCCACGAGATCGCCGAG
>CAZLNF010000166.1:0-1417 GCA_964560885.1 uncultured Actinomyces sp.
CGCCACCGTGCTCTTGCCGGATCCGATGCCCCCGGTCAGCGCGATCCTCATGTCGCCTCCGCCGTATTCCGGGAGCAGCGTTCCGATGCGCGTGGCCCCACTGCCCCTAGGATGCCCAGTATGACGGGCCATCCGAATCTTGGGGCCTGGCCCAAGGTACGAATCGACCTACCGGTCGAGTACCAGCGCGTGTACGCCGAACACATGGAGACCAACCGCTCCGGTGGCACCCTATTGAACAAAGCGGCTCTCCGGGTGGAGCAATGGATGCATCGCCAGGTGGCTCGTCCGCCAGGTTCACACATCCTGGAACTCGGAGCCGGAAACCTCAACCACCTCCAGTTTGAGGATCCCCGGGCGCAGTATGACGTCGTAGAGCCGCTTCAAGAGGTGTTTGAACAGGCACATGGGACACGTACCACGGCCGTGGCCTACGCCGGCCACTACGGCGATCTCGTCGCCCTCTCCGCCCAATCCCCCAGAAACTACGCCAAGGTCATCTCGGTTGCCGTCCTGGAACACCTGGAGGACTTACCCGCGGTCGTTGCAGCCAGCGGCTTATCACTGGCTCCCGGAGGCATCTTTGCCGCCGGCATCCCATCCGAGGGCGGTCACCTGTGGGAATGGGCATGGCGAGCTTCAACCGCGCGTGCCTTCAAACGGGATTTCGGGCTGGACTACGGGCGGCTGATGGCATGGGAGCACATCAACACCGCCAGAGAAATCGAAGCGGTGATCGCGGCCCTCTTCGAGACGGTACGTGTCAGACGGTTCCCCGGCCCGACGATCGACACCAGCATCTATACCGCCATCTTCGCCAAGGGCCCCCGCGTCGACCTCGCTCGAGCTCTGATCACCAGCCGGTCATGACGTGCTCAGATCAAAGGATTGGGTTGGCAGTGAAGATCCATCCTGGACCCATCCTTCGTCCCAGTGGAACCGCTCCCCGACGATGAGATCGGTGACACAAACAGGATCGTCCCCCACGGCTGTGAGACGCACCTGATCTCCCTCTCCAGGGAGGGGCGCGAAAGTCCGCTGTAGGCCGGGCGCGATCACGAAACTCGCTACTCCGTTCACCGCTCCGTCGTTGAGGAGTTCCACTCTCAACTCGACGTCACGCTCGGCGATCGAGCCGATGCTCAGGGTGGCGTAGAAGTACTCTGCCCGCGACCTGAGATCCAACGTGACCGGGCTGCTTCGAAGTTCGGCAACGCACTCTCTGCCGAACGGGCGTCGGGCTTCCACCCCCCAGACGCTTTGCTCGACGAGGTCCCCTTGCTCGGTGAATCCCCAGAGGGTGCCCGAAACGCTGTTGACGAAGCCTGGCACCACGGATTGGTTTGCGAGAACAAGTTCGGTGCTCGTAGGACCAGGAGCATTCACGCCCACGACTCGGTTGGGAACGAACTGGGGG
>CAZLNF010000166.1:1427-2759 GCA_964560885.1 uncultured Actinomyces sp.
GCTCCATTTAGGTTCGATTGAAGGCAAGGGGGGCCTCCAGCACATGCGTGAACAATCTGATGCTGATCGACACGATGTAGACCTGAATCAGCGCCACCACCGCGACGATCTGTCCCGATCGACCCCATCCTTGCCAAATCTGCGCGACCCGCTCGCCCCACCCCCGCCAACGAAAGACTCCGCCGCGATCCGACATGATCGTGAAACTTATGGCGAGCGTCAGTGCCACCAGGCCCGCCGACGAGTAACGAATGACAATTGCTGTGTCACCGCCTCCTCTGCCAAGTGTCACCGAGAACAGCTGCCCCCCGATGAGAAGCAGACTCCCCACCCATAGCCAGAACGCGCGCGGTCGAATCCACGCAAGCAGCGCGACCGCGACAACGAACTCGATCGCGATGAAGCCCCCCAGCGGGGTAACCAGCGGGAACTCCGGGCTGAGGTACCCGTTGTACTTCCACGGCCCTCCTGCGAGTCCAGGAATGACGACCCAGGCGAGTTGACGCCCGATGAAGACCAACCCTTGCAACGGCTCGACGGCCACATCTCGACCCTCGCTTGCCCGGTTCAAGTAGTAGGCAACGACCATCAAGCCCGGAATGGCCTGTGCGCCTAGGAGTCGCCACTGGCTAACAAGCCGGCGCCACCAGGGCAGGGAGGAGGCTCCCCAAGCCCCGACGGCGATGAGAAGTGCCGTCAGTGCCGGAAGAGCCAGACCGAAAGTGTGGGCGGTCACGACGAGAACGCTCGACCCAAAGACAGCAAGAAGCCACGGCCAGCTGGGCCTTGCGACGTAATGAGCAGCGCAAAGGAGGGCAAGCGGCAGAAGCAGAAGATAGGGGGCCAGGTAGAGACTTGCCGCGTACCAGAGGTAACTCTGGACCGTAAAGATGCTGAAACCCCAGAAGACGAGCACGAGCATGATCTGCGGACGCCACCCGAAGAGAGCGATCAGTAGCCGGTACATCACCCACAGCGATGCTGCGTAGAGCAGAGCAGTCCACAGCATCCCAGCGGTGTACGAGCCGGGAAATAGTCGCTGGGAGAACCACGCCAAGGCAAAGCCGAGTGGCTGGAAGTGGTCGCTAAATGGCAGGAGCAGATAGTCCGGTCCAAGCGGGTTGTACTTCGCCCAAGCGGTTATGTAGTAGTCGTCCTGCCAGAAGTATCCGGGACGGGAGATGAAGACCCTGTAGATGAAATTTGCGACCGCAAGGGCGAGAACCACACAACTTGGCCCCGTGGGCGCAAACCAGCGTGGCGTGTCGCTCGCTCTTCGACTCCGGGGGGTCTCAACTTCCGGAGTCGTCATCCCTGACCCTCGATCGAGCC
>CAZLNF010000166.1:2769-3211 GCA_964560885.1 uncultured Actinomyces sp.
ACCAGTGCCGGGTGCTTCTTCACCTCCGGGAATACCCGCCCGAGGTACTCCCCAAGCATCCCCGCGGAAAATGCCTGCATGCCTCCGACAAAGAACACAGCCGCAATGAGAGTTGCGTAGCCTGGCGCATCGATTCCGAAGAGGACGACCCGAGCCACGACCACCAAGACGTAGACGAAGAACAGGCCCATGAAGACTGCGCCAAGGGCGATCAGGAATCTCAGCGGCCGGGAACTGAACGACAAGATCCCATCAAGCCCGTATCCCATGAGTTGTGTGGGCGTCCACCTGCTCGATGCACCCGTCCTTTCTGCATCGGCGTAGCGGACGGCAACGGTCGGAAATCCCACCCAGGCGAAGATTCCCCGACTGAAACGCGTCGCCTCAGGAAGGCTCACAACCGCGTCTCGCACTCGACGTGTCACGAGACGGAAGTCACCGT
>CAZLNF010000166.1:3221-4182 GCA_964560885.1 uncultured Actinomyces sp.
CCGCTGCCGAGCAACGCGCCATACCTACGTGACGCCCACCTGCGGAATCGACGCTCCCCCGCCCTGGACCGGCCGCCCACGACCTGGTCAGCTCCCGTCTTCTCACGGAGTGCAACCATCTCCGCCAGCACCTCGGGGGGCTGCTGGAGATCGCCATCGATCACAGCAATGAGACCACCGTGGGCCGCTTCGAGCCCGGCCAGGATGGCTGCCTCCTTGCCAAAATTCCTGGATAGGCGAACCCACCGCAGTTCCGGGTAGTCAGCCGCCATGCGCACTAGGACCTCTACAGTCTCGTCCCTTGATCCGTCATCGATCACGATGATCTCGAGAGAGCTGACGACATCCCTGAGCGAATCATGAATGCGCGGGATCAGCTCGGGAAGAGAACGTGCCTCATCCCGACAGGGCACAACGACGGACAGGGCGACTGCCAATGCTCAACCCCCTGGTCCACGACTCGAATCCTGGATGCATCATTCATGATCCAGGGGGCGCAGGGCTGCAGTACTTCGAAGTTCCGTGACTGCAGCCCAACGAGGTTAGGAGTCGCCGGCGAGCTTGTCGCGCAGCGCCTGAAGGGACTCATCCGAGGCGAGAGCGCCGGAGTCGCCGTCCTCGGCTGAGGCAGAGGAATACTCCGTGGCCGTGCCCTCGACGACGGCCTGCTCGGCATCAGCGGTGCGCATCTCGGAGGCCTGCTTGCGGTGGGCCTCCCAGCGCGCATGCGCTTCGGCGTACTCCCGCTCCCACTGGGCGCGCTGATCCTCGTAGCCGGCCTTCCACTCGCCCGTCTCGGGATCGAATCCGTCCGGACCCACGTAGTTGCCGGCCTCATCGAATGCCGGAGCCATGCCGTAGAGGTAGGGATCGAACTCATCGGCGACCTCGCCGTCACCCGACTCATTGGCCTGCTTGAGGCTCAGCGAGATGCGGCGACGCTCGAGGTCGATGTCGATGA
>CAZLNF010000167.1:0-4179 GCA_964560885.1 uncultured Actinomyces sp.
CTCGGCACGGCGTCACCGTCGGGCCTGGCGATGGCCAACTCCTACGCCACGCTCGCCGCGCGCGGCCAGCGGGCAGCGACGACCACCGTCAAGGAGGTCTACGGGACTAACGGTGGCCTGCAATACGCCTGGGATCCTGCGCGCGAGCAGGTGGTGGCGAGTGATGTCACCGACACCGTGACGTCAGCCCTGCAGTCGGTGATCGCGGGCGGCACGGCGACGGGAGCTCAAGCCCTCGGCCGCCCCGCCGCCGGCAAGACCGGCACGAGCAACGAGAACAAGTCGATGTGGTTCGTCGGCTATACGCCGCAGCTGTCCACCGCGGTCCTCATGGCCAAGGAGGACGCGCAAGGCATCCCCATCCCGCTCGATGGCATCGGTGGCGGCGCTCCCGCCTACGGCGGAGGTGGATACACCGTCGCGATCTGGACGGCCTTCATGCAAGCAGCACTCGCAGCACTTCCGGTCGCCGACTTCGTCACCCCCATCGTGACGCCGAGTCCGTCGCCGACGAGTGAGTCACCCTCGCCCACGGAATCACCCACGGTGTCACCGACTCCCGAGCCGACACCGACGACTTCGCCGACGCCGGAGCCGACTCCCACCCCGGAGCCCACGCCGACGCCCGAGCCCACGGTGTCGCCGACACCTGAACCCACCTTCACGGGCGATCCGCAGTAGGTCAGACATGCCCGCAGGGCCGGAGGAACTACCCGACGTACCCTGTTGCATCGACGAAGGGAATCCCGTGGCCAAGTCAGCCTTCAGCCCCGCATGGAAAGGCCAGCCGGACAAGCACGACTACCCGGCGGCCGCCAACTACCTCAGCTTGATTGCCGACGCGGCCGTCGTGGACGCGATCGTGGCGCAGCTCAAGAAGGCGCCTCTGTCGACGTACCAGGCCAAGGACCTGCTGCGGGCTGCGCGCTTGGACTTGCTCCCAGTGACGGACGTCCATGTCGCCGCCGACCTCGCGAAGATGGTTCAGGGCATCAAGCTGTCACCCGTCCTCCTCGTCCGCGGGGGCATCGAGGAAGGTGCCCCGCTCACGATTGCCGACGGCTATCACCGCGTGTGCGCGAGCTACTACGTCGCAGACGACACGGGCATCCCCGCACGCATCGTCGACCTGCCGGTGGGTCTCAAGCCGGCCAAGGGGAAGTAGCCGCACCGTGAGCCAGGGGCCCCAGCCCGACATCGTCCTGCCGACGCGCGAGGACCCTGTCGTCCGCGCGAGTACCCCCTTCATCGGCGGACCGGTGGGGAGGTTTGCCGCCATCGGCGCGGCGACCTGGTGGACGCCGGTGCGCGTGCTCATCGTGCTGGGCGCACTGGCCTGGATGCTGGGTGCCCTGATCGACCTGCCGTGCATGGCGAACTCCTGGGGGAGCCCCGACAACTACGAGCACCTCTGCTACTCCGACATCCCACCGCTCTATGGCGGCCGGGGCTTCGCCGACGGCTACCTGCCGTACCTGGAGCTGGCGCCCGGTGGGCGCTACCTGGAGTACCCCGTGCTCACGGGCGTCTTCATGCAGATCGCCGCGTGGCTCACCGGTCTCGTCATTGCCGTGGTGCCGGGGGCGGGGCCCGCACTGACCTTCTTCGTGGTCAACGCGATCCTGCTCTTCCCGTTCTTCCTGCTCGCGATCGTCGCGGGAGCCCGCATCGTGCGAGCGCGCCCCTGGGACGCAGCGATGATCGCCCTCGCGCCGACCATCATCCTGGCGGGTCTCATCAACTGGGACCTCATCCCGGTCGGGCTCACGGTGGCAGCGATCCTGCTGTGGGCACGCCGCTATCCGACCTGGGCGGGCGTGGTGCTCGGCCTCGCGATCGCCGCGAAGTTCTTCCCGGTGATCCTGCTGGGCCCGTGGCTGCTGCTCTGCCTGCGCGCGGGTCGCATGCGCGATTTCGCTCGCCTCCTCCTGGGTGCCCTCGCCGCATGGCTGGTGGTCAACGTCCCGTTCATGGTGGGCAACTTCGAGGGGTGGCGGCACTTCTACGAGTTCAGCAGCACACGCGGCATGGACTGGGGTTCGATTTGGTACGCCATCACCCTGTGGGGCATTCCCGGCGTACCCGCCGACATGCTCAATGCGGTGGCGATGGGCACCTTCCTCGTCCTGTGCCTCGGCATCGCGGCGCTCATCCTCTTTGCGCCGAAGCGACCGCGCCTGATCCCGATGCTCTTCCTGGTTGTCGCGGCCTTCGCGGTGACCAACAAGGTCTACTCGCCGCAGTTCGTCATCTGGCTGGTGCCGCTGGCCGCTCTCGCACGGCCCAAGTGGCGCGACTTCCTCATCTGGCAGGCCGCCGAGATCAGCTATTTCATCGCGATCTGGTGGTACCTCGCGGGTTACGGCATTGAGGATGCCAAGGGCATGACCCCGCAGTGGTACGCCTTCTTCACTTTCGTGCACGTCGTTGCGACCCTCTGGTACGCCGGTCTCATCGTGCGCGACGCCCTGAATCCCGAGGACGACATCGTGCGGCAGGACGGCGTACCCGCTGATGAAGACGATCCGGGCGGGGGCAGTCTGGACGGCGCCCCCGACGTGCTGCCCTGGTTGAAGGATCGCCGCGCGCCTGAGCCCGCGCCCGCGTCGTCGGGCTAGTCCCGCCGGGCGACTTCTTGCCAGTTGAGCGACGTTGTGGGCCCAAAAGCCTCGTCAAACTGGCAAAACGTGAGTCAGAGGTCGAGGTCGACGACGACGGGGGCGTGATCGCTCGGCCCCTTGCCCTTGCGCGCATCGCGATCGACGTAGGCATCGCGCACGCGATCGGCGAATGCAGTGTTGGCATAGATGAGGTCGATCCGCATGCCCATGCCCTTGTGGAAGGCACCGTCGCGGTAATCCCAGAAGGTGTAGGGCTCGCCCTTGAGCGCCCGCGGCATCACGTCGCCGAGCCCCGCAGCGCGGAGGTCAGCCAGCGCGGCGCGCTCGGCAGGCGTCACGTGGGTCGATTGCGCAAAGAGCGAGATGTCCCAGACATCGCTGTCCTCGGGCGCGACGTTGAAGTCGCCGATCACGGCGTAAGGCTGGCCGGGAGCGCTCGCCATCTCCCGATTGACATTGTCACGGAGTATGCGGAGCCACTCGAGTTTGTAGTCGTAGTGCGGATGCTCGGGCTCGCGTCCGTTGGGGACGTAGACACTCCACACGCGCACGCCACCGCATGTCGCCCCGACAGCGCGCGGCTCGATCGAGCCGTCGTACGCCGGCTGCCCGGGCAGATCGCGCACGACATCCTCGAGTCCGACCCGTGAGAGCAGGGCGACGCCGTTCCAGCGACCGTCGCCGTGTGCTGCGACTTCGTAGCCCAGCGCCTGGATCGGCATTTCCGGGAAGTCGGTCGACGCGCACTTGAGTTCCTGAAGCGCCAGCACGTCGGGCTGGGCCGTCTCGAGCCAGTCCACGAGGCGGTCGAGGCGGGACTTCACGGAGTTGACGTTCCAGGTGGCGATCCGCACGAGGGCGAGGCTAGCCGCCAGGGGAAAGCAGGTCTCCCGGGCCGTGCCACCAGACCGTCCGCCCCGGGCGACAGGCGGCCCTGAGAGCCCCAAATGCCCCGGGCGCACCATGACGATCGTGACCCCCCCTGTGGATGGCGCCACGGCGTCCACAGGCCCCCTCTCGGGCATGTTCCTGTCGGCCGGAGCGTTAGGATGAGCGACAAGACGATCCCCCCGCCTGAGGGCTGGCTCCCGCCGGCTCTCAGCCCCTGAAGGAGGCCCTCCGCCCGTGTCCTACGACGCCAGCGCGATCCAGGTTCTTGAGGGGCTTGACGCCGTCCGCAAGCGCCCCGGCATGTACATCGGCTCCACCGGCGAGCGCGGCCTGCACCACCTCGTCTACGAGGTCGTCGACAACTCCGTCGACGAGGCCATGGCCGGCTATGCCACGCACATCACCGTGATCCTGCGCGAGGACGGCGGCGTACGCGTCTCCGACAACGGCCGTGGCATCCCGGTCGACGAGCACCCGGTGGAGAAGAAGCCCGCGCTTGAGGTCGTCCTCACCGTGCTCCACGCCGGCGGCAAGTTCGGTGGCGGTGGCTACTCCGTGTCCGGTGGCCTCCACGGCGTCGGTGTCTCCGTCGTCAATGCGCTGTCGACGCGTCTCGAGGTCGAAGTCAAGCGGGACGGCTTCGTGTGGACCCAGTCCTACGAAAACG
>CAZLNF010000168.1:0-4167 GCA_964560885.1 uncultured Actinomyces sp.
GAGAACATGGCCGACCGCGTGCAGGCGACAATGCAGCGCTTCTTCCCCAACTTCAACGACCTCGTGCTCCAGCGCGAGATCGTCTCGCCCGACATCATCGAAGCCAAGACGGGCCTATCGGAAGGCAACATCTACGCCGGGGAGTTCTTCCCGCACCAGATGTACTTCTTCCGCCCTGCCCCGGGCTACAGCGACTACCGCACCCCGATCCGCGGCTACTACCAGTGCGGTTCGGGCACGCATCCCGGCGGCTGCGTCATCGGCGCGCCGGGACGCTTCGCCAGCCAGCAGGTGCTCGCCGACGCCAAGCGGTAGGCGCCACCGCTCCGCGTCGACCGATCGGCGACCATCAGGTCGACGTATGGTCCACGCGGCTACTGGTTCTGCTGCTGGTCGTTCTGATTCTGATTTTGGTCCTGGTTCTGATTCTGATTCTGATCGTTCTGATTCTGGTTCTGGTTGTCCTGGTTTTGCTGCTGATCGTTCTGATTCTGGTCCTGGTTCTGATTCTGGTTCTGGTTCTGATTCTGGTTCTGGTTGTCCTGATCCTGCTGCTGGTCGTTCTGGTTCTGATTCTGGTCCTGGTTCTGATTCTGGTTCTGCTGCTGGTCGTTCTGGTTGCCCGAGCACGCGGTGAGCGGCACGAGCACAAAACCTGCGACGAGAGCGGTGGCGGCGACGCGGCGGAGAGTGGGGGTCATGCCCGCATCCTGCCACCGGTCGACGATGCGTGGGACATCCCCGGAGACGACGCGAGGCACCCACGCCCGTGGATGCCTCGCGTCAAGCAAGTGAACAAGGGACCTAAACCGCCACAAACAGCTCGGGTGAGTCCGCTGCGCCCGCGGCCTACTCCTCGATATCGGACTCCGGTTCGGTCTCCTCGAGGTCGCCCGACTCCTCGTCGCCGGACTCCTCCTCGACCTGCTCGGTCTCGTCACCCGATGACGATGAGCAGGCGGTGATGGCTGGCATGACCAGGCCGAGCCCCAGGATCGCTGCTGCGCCCAGTCGTGCGCCGCGCACCCATGGCTTGGTGTCCTTCATGGTGGTTTCCCTTCGATGGTGGTCTGGTCTCGGCACTGAGTGTGGATCAAGCTGTGTGGATCGAGCTACGTGGATCGAGCTGCTAGGGACGCAGCCTGGCACTGCAGGTCTCACCGGTCGATGAGGTCGCCCGCACCTCGACCGCACCGCTGCGTGAGGGCATGTAGCGCCAGAAGTCGAACTCCCCCTCGCGGTTGGTCGACTTCGTGACCGTGTAGGCCACACGCCCGTTCTGCGAAATGGTCACGGTCCAGCGCTCGCGAGGTCCGGCGTAGATCTCGATGTCGGCCTCCAGCTGCCGGCCTTCGCGCGTGAGCTCCAATGTGAGCAGGGAGCCTCGGGAGCACTCCGCCCGGACGCCCGCGTCCGCCGAGGCAGGGGCCGCCAGGCTCACGCCGAGGACACTGGCGAGTCCCACAGAGGTCACGACAGCGGTCGTCTTCTTCATCGTCGTCCACTTCATGGCTTCAGTGCGTCCTTTCGTCCTTCGGTGGATGGGTTATCCGTGCTGTCCGTGCTTCCGGCATCCCCGCTGCTTCCGCGTGAGGTGCCGCGGTCGCTGCCGGGGGCCTTCTCGGCGGTTCCAGGGGTGCCTTCCGCGGCGTCGGGGGTCGCCTCGGCGGGATCGCCGCCTACTTCCTTCCCGCGACTCACCCACAGGCTCGCGCCGATGGAGATCGCGATGATCGCAATGACGATGCCCAGGCTGATGGCCGTAGGAATCTTGAAGACGGCGTGACTCACGATCATCTTCACGCCGACCCACACGAGCACGAGCGAGAGCCCGAGCTTGAGGTAGATGAACCGGTGCATGAGGTCGGCGAGGAGGAAGTACATCGCGCGCAGCCCCAGGATTGCGAGGGCATTGCTCGCGAAGACGAGGAAGGGCTCCTGCGTGACCGCGAAGATCGCCGGGATCGAGTCGACCGCGAAGATGATGTCGGTGACCTCGACGAGCACGAGCACCGCGAGGAGCGGGGTCGCCATGAGCACGCCGTTACGGCGCGTCCAGAACTTCTGCCCGTCGTACTCCTCCGTGGTCGGCACGAAGCGGCGGAAGAGCTTGAGCGTCTTGGACTTCCCCGGATCGATGTGCTCATTGCGCTGCATCAGCATCTTGATGCCCGTGAGGATCAGGAAGGCACCGAAGATGTAGAGAATCCACGCGAAGCTGGCGATCAGGACCGAGCCGGCGGCAATGAAGATCGCGCGGAAAACGAGGGCTCCCAGCACGCCATAGAAGAGCACTCGGTGCTGATACTGCCGTGGCACGGCGAAGTAGCTGAAGATCATCGCCCAGACGAAGACGTTGTCGATCGCCAGGGACTTCTCGATGATGTAGCCGGCGAAGTACTGCAGGCCGAATTCGGTGCCGTAGGCCCACCAGATGAGGCCGCCGACGCCCACGGCGACGGCAACCCAGATGAGCGACCAGACGGCGGCTTCCTTGACGCCGATGACGTGGGCGTCACGATGCATGAAGAGGTCGACCGCAAGCATCGCGAGGATGCCCACAAGCAGTGCGCCCCAGACCCAGAGTGCGACGTCCATGTCAGCTCCCCATGCTCACGAGAGCGCACGCGGTCTGGAGGGTCTGGCGGGCCACACCGAACTCGGTTTGGTCGGATCCGAGGGACTCACGCGCCGTGGTGAGCGCCTGATCGATCTCCGCGGCCCCGGGCAGGCCGGGCGTCGCAGCGAGCGCTTCGTCGACGATGCGGGTTGCCTCGTCGATCGCGGCGTAGGCATCGGCCGAGCTGATCCCGGGCACCCAGGCGACCTGGGCGGCCGCGCAGGCTGCGCCCAACTGGGCACCCGCTCCGATGAGACCCTCGGCCGCGTCCACGGCCTGGCTCGCTCCGTCGAGGGCCTGCTGGCCCTGGGAGACGGCTTCGTTGACGGCGCCGCAGCCGGTGAGCATGACCCCGGCCAGGGCTGCGGAGCCCAGCAGCGCCAGGGCACGCCTACGGCGACCAGGTGGGAACGACATGGAGCACTCCTCGAGAACGTCAGACAGACGTCTCGGTCTCCCATCACCGTGATTGCTCACGGCCGAAGCCCCGGTCACCCATGGGGGTGACGTATTGACGAGGTCTCCGCGCGGAGGTACTCCCCTTGACTCCCCTCCACGTTAGGGAAGGTCGCCGTCCTACGCAAATCCGGCGCGCAAGCAACGCCGAAGTGGCGAGACGCCTAGGCCAGGGCCTTGATCACCAGGTCGGGGAAGTCGGTGATGATCCCGTCCACGTGGCATTCATTCACGAGGAGGCGCACGAGAGCGTCGAGGCTCGGGGCGCAGCGGGGCAGATCATCCGCACGGACCGTCCACGGCGTGACGTAGAGGCCGGCCGCATGCGCGCGGGCCGCGAGGTCGCTCGCTGCCATCGGGGTGCCGTGCTGCAGCAGCATGCGCACATCGGGACCGATGCCGTCAGCCCACTCGCCAATTCGCTCCATGGCATCCGCCTCGAGCATCCAGTCGTAGTCGTAGTTCGCCCACGTCCCATCCGGCTTGCGCTCGTAGGTCTCGTGATCCTCGGTGTGGCCGATGAGTTGGGTGAGGGGTACGTCGACCCCCGCTGCCGGACCCACCTCGGTGCGAATGCGCTGGAGCGCGTGGGCGTCGAAGCTCATCACGCGGCAGCGATCCTCCCGCGTGCGGTAGCCGAAGCGGTCGAGCACGGCGTAGACGGCTCCCGCGAGATCCTTGCCCTCCTGCTCGTGGAACCACGGTGACTTCAGCTCGGTGAAGATCCCGACATCGCGGCCCGAGCTGTGACGCACACCCTGGAGGAACTCGAGCTCGGATTCGAGGGTGTGGAAGTGGAAACTCGACTGCCAGACCGGGAAGCGCTCGGGGAAGACCGCGACATCTCGGCCGTCGACGACGGTGAAGCGCTCGGTGACGGCGAGGGTGAGGATCTCGTCGAGGTCGAAGTCGATGACGTAGAAGTGCCCGTCGGGACGCTGCCGGCCGGGGAAGCGCTCCGCGACGTCGCTCACGTTGTCGAGCCACAGATCGTGGTTGATGAGCAGGTGGTCATCACGGGTCATGACGACGTCGTGCTCGACGTAGTCAGCGCCCATCCCCACGGCGAGCGCCTTGGCAGGCAGGGTGCC
>CAZLNF010000169.1:0-4123 GCA_964560885.1 uncultured Actinomyces sp.
GCGACGAAGTACATCGGTGGCCACGGCACGGCAGTCGCGGGCGCCATCATCGACTCGGGCAACTTCGACTACGCCCAGTACCCCGAGCGCTTCCCCAACTACAACGAGCCCGACCCCAGCTACCACGGCCTGGTCTATGCACGGGATCTCGGCGTTGGCTCGGCGTTTGGCGCCAACCTGTCCTTCATCCTCAAGGCGCGCGTGCAGTTGCTCCGCGACCTGGGCACGGCCATCGCGCCGTTCAACGCTTGGCTACTCGCGCAGGGCCTGGAGACCCTCAGCCTGCGCATGGAGCGGCATGTGAGCAATGCGCGCCGTGTTGCGGACTTCCTCGAGGGACGCGACGAGGTCCTCAAGGTGAACTACGCGAGCCTCCCTTCGAGCCCGTGGCACGCGCTGGCGCAGAAGTACTCTCCCGCCGGGTCCGGGGCCGTCCTGTCCTTCGAAATCGAAGGCGGCCTGGAGGCGGGCAAGAGGTTCGTCGAGGCGCTGGAGTTGCACAGCCATGTGGCCAACATTGGCGACGTGCGCAGCCTTGTCATCCATCCCGCTTCAACGACGCACTCGCAGCTCACCCCCGAGGAGCAGCTCTCCGCCGGCGTCACGCCCGGGCTTGTGCGCCTCGCGGTGGGCATCGAGGGCATTGATGACATCCTCGCCGATCTCGATGCGGGCTTCCGCGCGGCGAAGGAGTCCTGAGCCCAGCCATGTCCACCCCCGACGGGACTTCATCTCCCTACGGGCCGCTCTCCTACGACGGTCCCCCTCCTGCCAGCGGTGCCTGGCGGGAGGGGTGTCCCGTCGGGGAGCGTCGCTTCCTCGATGTCGGAGACGTCACCGTGGCGGCCGGGGTCACCCTTCCCGGCGTGCGCGTGGCGTACCAGACGTGGGGGACACTCAACGAGGAGCGCAGCAACGCCGTATATGTGTGTCACGCGCTCACGGGCGACTCCCACGTCACGGGAGAAGCGAAGCCGGGCCACCTCACGGCCGGATGGTGGGACGGGCTCGTGGGGCCGGGAGCCCCGGTCGATAGCGACGAGTGGTTTGTCGTGTGCGCCAATGTCCTGGGCGGTTGCCAGGGGACGACTGGCCCGGCAAGTGCCGCCCCCGACGGAGTGCCCTGGGGGAGCCGGTTCCCGGTCATCACCGTGGCCGACATGGTCGAGGTGGAGTTGCGCGTCATGCGTGAGTTGGGCATCCCCTCCTGGGCTCTCATGCTTGGACCCTCGCTCGGAGGCATGCGCGTGCTCGAGTGGATGGCTGCCTACCCTGATCTCGTCCGCTCGGGACTGATCCTGGGCACGACCGCGGCGGTGACTGCCGACCAAATCGGCACGCATGCGACGCAGATCGCCGCCATCGAGGCGGATCCGCGATTCCGCGGCGGTGACTACTACGACCAGCCCGCAGGTGAAGGCCCGCATGTCGGCATGGGCATCGCGCGTCGGGTGGCGCACCTGACCTATCGCAGTGAGAGCGAGCTGGACCTACGCTTCGGCCGCGATCCGCAGGGGCAGGAAGACCCCTCGCAAGGGGGTCGATTCGCGGTGGAGTCCTACCTCGACCACCAGGCGGACAAACTGGCGCGGCGCTTCGACGCCAACACCTATGTCGCGCTCACGCGGGCCATGAGCCTTTTCGATATCGGCGAAGGCCGCGGGGGAGTAGCGGAGGCACTCGGGGGGATTCACGCCCCTCTCACCGTCGTAGGACTGGACTCCGACCGACTCTTCCCACTCCGCCTGCAGGAGGAGATCGTCGCCGCGACGCCGGGGGCCGGGCCGTTGCATGTCGTGACATCGCCCTATGGTCATGACGGCTTCCTGGTTGAGAAGGACCAGGTCGGCGCAATCGTGCGCGATGCGCTCAGCGCCGTGCCCGTGACCTAGTTCGACCGGGGGGTCAGCACCGACCCGCGGGGCTGATCTGACCGCGCACGCCGAGTGATCACTCTGGACTCCGGCGTAGCCATGCGCGCGTCACCCGGCTTAGCGTCCTGACATGCGCCTCCGCCGACTGGTCACGCTCGCCGCTCCTGCCGTCACGTGCGCAGCCCTGATGGGTGTCATCGCGGTCGCAGCCCCCGCCCACCAGGCGCAAGCGGACATCACGATCATCGGTGACGACGATCAAGATGCCTTTGTGGGCAACGGGAGCCTGCTCCTGCCGCCGCAGATTGCCACGGATTGGCGCGAGGTCGCGGCCACGTGCCCCGGATGCCGGTGGCGCTCGGTGGTCCAGTGCGAGATGACCTCTGCGGGGGCTTGCCGCGGGCCCGCGCGCCTGTGCGGACCCGACGGTTCCTGGCTGCGGGTCTACCTCACGCGTCCGGACGGCACCGAGATCGATCTGGGGGCGGCCTGCTTCGGCTCCGGTGGGCCGGTGTCGCGAGAGGTCGCGGAGGCGCAGTTGCGTGAGCGCGTTGCTGCCTTCGTCCCTCCGCTGCGCGTCTGGCGCCAGCCCGAGGGTCGCACGCTCCCGCATGTGCCGGTGATCTTCGGCGTCACGCAATCGGAGTCGCCTCTCGTGGAGTCGTTCGAGCTCCTGGGGTTGCCCATCGAGCTCACCGCCCGTCCCCGGTGGACATGGGCCTTCGGAGCGGATTCCCTCACGACCACGAGTGCAGGAAGGCGCTGGCCTGATGCCTCCATCTCCCACGTCTATCGACAATCGGGCAGCCCCGTGGTCCAGGTGACCGCCCTGTGGCAGGCCACCTACGTCATCGCGGGAGTCGGCCCGCTTGCGGTGGATGCGCCGGTGACTCAGGAGGCGCGGGCCACGGTCCCCGTGGGCCAGGGCCGGGCGGTCCTTGTCCGCTGAGCCCGGTGACACGCCCCCGTGTAGGGGTGCCCGGGGTCGGCGACGGGTCCGGCCCGTGGGAGACTAGGCGCGTCCCGGGTCACCGGGACGTGGCGCCCGGCAAGTCCTCGGACTTGACTCGGGCCCTCTTCATGGGACCCGCGCGGAGGTTGGCGTAGATGGCAGCGGCGAAGAAGGCCCCCGCGAAGAAGGCAGCGCCCGCGAAGAAGGCAGCACCCGCGAAGAAGGCAGCGCCCGCGAAGAAGGCTCCGGCGAAGAAGGCCGCGCCTGCAAAGAAGGCTGCTCCGGCCAAGAAGCCAGTGCTCGCGAGGAAGGCTGCGCCCGCGAAGAAGGCTCCGGCCAAGAAGGCTCCGGCGAAGAAGGCTGCTCCGGCCAAGAAGTCTGCGCCCGCGAAGAAGGCAGCGCCCGCGAAGAAGGCCCCTGTTAAGAAGGCAGCACCCGCGAAGAAGGCTGCGCCCGCGAAGAAGGCTCCGGCGAAGAAGGCTGCCCCCGCGAAGAAGGCTCCGGCGAAGAAGGCTGCTGCGCCCGCGCAGAAGGCTGCCCCCGCGCAGAAGGCTGCTCCGGCAAAGAAGGCTGCCCCCGCGAAGAAGGCCAAGGTCGTCGTCGACGGCGAAGAGGTGGAGCTTGAGGAAGTCGATGTCGAGGTAGAAATTGCCGAGGTCGTCGGCGACGAACCAGACCTCGCCGTCGCGGCCGGCCTCGAGGCCGAGCTTGAGTCGGAGCTGGCGGAGGATCTGGCCAAGGTGGCCGAGGAGGAGGAGACCGCTCCCGAGGGTGAGGCCTTCGTCCTGTCGGACGTGGATGACACGGACGAGCCCGTCCAGCAGGTGACCCAGGCGGGCGCCACCGCGGATCCGGTCAAGGACTATCTCAAGCAGATCGGCAAGGTTCCCCTGCTCAATGCGGAGCAGGAGGTCGAACTCGCCAAGCGCATCGAAGCCGGGCTCTTCGCCGAGGAGCGACTCAACGCGGGCAAGAAGCTCGGGGAGCGGATCAAGCGCGACCTGGAGTGGATTGCCGAAGATGGCCGTCGGGCCAAGAACCATCTCCTCGAGGCCAACCTGCGCCTGGTTGTTTCCTTGGCCAAGCGCTACACGGGACGCGGCATGCTCTTCCTGGACCTGATCCAGGAGGGCAATCTCGGCCTCATCCGCGCGGTGGAGAAGTTCGACTACACCAAGGGCTACAAGTTCTCGACGTACGCCACCTGGTGGATCCGCCAGGCCATCACGCGCGCCATGGCCGACCAGGCTCGCACCATCCGCATCCCGGTGCACATGGTCGAGGTCATCAACAAGCT
>CAZLNF010000170.1:0-4077 GCA_964560885.1 uncultured Actinomyces sp.
GCGCCCCGCCCGGGCGCGGCTCGCCCGCGCATCGCTGCCGGCCGCGGGCTCGGTGAGCGCGAAGCACATGGTCTTCTCTCCGGCCACCACCGGGAGGAGGTACTCGTCCCACAGGTGCGGGGGCAGCTTGAGCAGGAGTGTCGACGGTCCCGCGGGATTGGGCGGAGCGATGGCCGCCATCGCCAGTCGCATGCCGGAGTGGGCCGCGTCTTCGACGAGGAGTGTCGTGCCGAGGACCGACAGCCCCTGGCCGCCCGCATCCTCGGGCATGTAGGCCGCGTAGAAGCCCTCCTGCGCGCTTCGCAGACGGACGTCGCGGATCACCGGGGCAAGCGCTTCGCGGTTGGGCGCCTCGCCCCAGAACTCGTGGGCGTACTGCTCCTCGAGCGGCCGGACCTCCCGGTCGAGGAAGGCGGCGAAGGACTGGCGAAGCGCGGTGAGCTCGTCGGGGATGCGGAAGTCCATGAGGGGATCCTGCCCCACCTGGCGGGAGACTGCTCGCGGTAGCGTCCGGTCATGTCCTCGCCACTGATTCCCGGCATCGACCCCGGGACCGTGACCCCCGTCCCCTTCCTCGGCGGCTGGACCCAGGGGTCCGAGTCCGCCGAGGTGCGCGCGCCCTACGACAGCGCCCTGCTCGGCAGCGTGCCGGTGATGACGCCGGCCGACGTCGATGCTGCCGTCGCCTACGCCAAGGCGGCCCTGCATGCGGAGCCGCTGCCCCAGTGGAAGCGCGCCGAGATCCTCGATCGCGCCGCCGAGCTGCTGCTCGAGCGACGTGACCAGTTCGGCCGCTGCATCGCGCTGGAGGCCGCGAAGCCCATCAGGACGGCTCGTGTCGAGGCGGAGCGCGCGGCAAGCACGATGCAGTTCTCGGCCGCGGTGGCGCGCACGCTCACCGGCGAGACCGTGCCACTCGAGGCCTCGTCCGCGGGCGAGGGCAAGATCGGCTTCGTCCTGCGGGTGCCGATCGGTGTGGTCGGTGCGATCTCGCCCTTCAACTTCCCCCTCAACCTCGTCGCGCACAAGCTCGGCCCGGCGATCGCGGCAGGCTGCCCTGTGGTGCTCAAGCCCGCGATGCAGACCCCCTTCTCCTCGATCCTTCTCGCGCGCATGCTCATCGAGGAGTGCGGCCTGCCCCCGGCCTACTTGCAGATCGTCACGGGCGGGGGCACCTCCGTGGGTGGCGCTCTCGTGGACAACCCCGATGTCGCGCTCATCACCTTCACGGGATCACCCGAGGTCGGCTGGAGCATCCGGGCCAAGGCGCCGCGCAAGCGCGTCGGTCTCGAGCTCGGCAACAACGCGCCGGTGATCATCGATGCCGATGGCGACTGGCAGACCGCGGTGGCCAAGATCAAGATCGCGGGCTTCTCGCATGCCGGCCAGTCGTGTATCTCCACGCAGCGCCTCTTCGTGCACGAGTCGCTCGTGGAGCCGGTGTCCGCTGCACTGGCCGACGCGGTGAAGACCCTTGTCGTGGGCGATCCCATGGACGAGGCCACGGACGTCTCGGCACTCATCTCCACGGGTGAGCGCGATCGCGTGAAGGCATGGATCGACGAGGCCGTCGCCGATGGTGGCCGGGTGGCGTGCGGAGGCGAGATCGGGGCCGACGGCGTACTCCAGCCGACCGTGATCGTCGACGCCAAGCCGGAGATGAACGTCTGCGCACTCGAGGTCTTCGGTCCCGTGGTGGCCGTCCAGTCCTTCGCGGACTTCGACGAGGCGCTGCGGATGGCCAACGACACCCGCTACGGCCTGCAGGCAGGTGTCTTCACGGCCGACGTCTCCAAGGCGATCAAGGCGGCGCGCACGCTGGACTTCGGTGGCGTCCTCATCAACGAGGTGCCCACCTGGCGCGCAGACCAGATGCCCTACGGCGGCCTGCGCGACTCAGGCAATACGCGCGAGGGACCGGCGTACTCCGTCCGGGAGATGACCGAGGAGCGCCTGGTCATCCTCAACGGCTAGGCGGCTCGGGCCCCTTCGAGTTCGCCCATGTCCTCGAGCGTGACTCCCTTGGTCTCGCGGATGTACTTCATCACGAAGGGGATGGAGAGCACGGCGAAGACGGTGAAGATGCCGTAGGCCAGGCCGAGCGAGATGCCGGCCAGCTCCGGGAAGCTCGTGGAGACGAGGAAGTTCGCCATCCACTGCGCGGACGCGGCGACGGCGAGTGCGGTCGCGCGGATGCGGTTGGGGAACATCTCGCCGAGCAGCACCCACACGATCGGGCCCCAGGTGGCGGCGAAGAACGCGACGTAGGCATTGAACGCGATGAGTGCGATGACGTCGGGTCCATCCGTGAGGACGGGTTGGCCCTCTGCGTTGGTAGCGGCGGTGCCGAAGATCCAGGTGAGCGTGGCGAGGGTGATGACCATGCCCGTCGAGCCGACCAGGAGCAGCGGCTTGCGGCCGACACGATCGACGAGGGCAATCGCGACGAGCGTGAAGAGGACGTTGATGCCCGTCGTGATGAGCGACGTCTGGAAGGCCTGGGACTCCGAGAAGCCGACCGACTCCCAGATGGTGTTGGAGTAGTAGAAGACGGCGTTGATGCCGACGAACTGCTGGAAGGCGCTGAGCATGATGCCGATCCAGACGATCGGCATAAGCCCCAGGGTGCGCCCCCGGATATCGGAGAAGCGCGGCTTGTGATCGCCCTGGAGCGACTCCTGGATATCGGTCACGATAGGGGTGACGTCGACGGTGTAGATCGAGCTGAGGACCTGTCCCGCCTTGGCCGGCTCACCGATCGCTACGAGGTAGCGGGGTGACTCGGGGATTCGCAGCACGAGCAGGGCGTAGACCACGGCGGGGATCACCATGCTGAGGAACATCCACTGCCACGCCTCGAGGCCGAAGAGCCACTCGTTGCGCGCGTTGCCGCCGGCCGCCTGCAGGACGAGGAAGTTGACCAGGCCGGTGGCGAAGATGCCGATGACGATGGCGAACTGCTGCAGTGATCCCATGCGGCCGCGGATCGGGGCGGGAGCGATCTCGGCGATGTACATCGGGGCCATGACGCTCGCGACGCCGATCCCGGCACCGCCGATGAAGCGCCACAGCATGAGATCGATGACACCGACGGGGAAGGCCTGGCCCACCGCCGCGACAAGGAAGAGTCCCGCGGCGACGAGCATCACCTTGCGCCGACCGAAGCGGTCGGCGAGGCCACCGGCAAACCAGGCGCCGATGGCCGAGCCGATGAGCGCGATGGAGACGACGAAGCCGATGGCGAGATCGCTGAGACCGAAGAGGGACTTGATGGCGGAGGTCGCGCCGTTGATGACGGCCGAGTCGTAGCCGAAGAGGAAGCCGCCGAGTGCCGCGGTCGCGGCAAGGCCGACGACCCTGCCCGTGCGGTAGTCCTTGACCTGTGTCGTGGTGCTCACTGCGCCTCCCTGATGGCCCCGCGTGGGAGGAACGTTAGGCCCCTGGAGGGCTGACGCGCGGGGGTTTGGCCCGGGAGCTTCAGGCCTGCTGGAGGATCCGGCTCCCGGCACTCGGGGCACCGGGGGACACAACGATCCGGTCGTGCACCCACTCCTTCATCTCGGCCACGTGGCTGATCACGCCCACCACGCGGCCGCGCGAGCGCAGGGCGTCGAGCTGGTCGAGGACCACGCTGAGTGTGTCGGCGTCGAGGGAGCCGAAGCCCTCGTCGACGAAGAGGGTGTCGAGGGACACCCCGCCTGCCTCCTCGCGCACGATGTCGGCGAGCCCGAGCGCGAGCGAGAGGGAGGCGTAGAAGGTCTCGCCCCCGGAGAGCGACTCAGGATCGCGAGACTGCCCGGTCCATGCGTCGTGGATGTCGATGCCGAGGCCGGCCTGCGCGCGACCGGATGCCTTGTCGTCGATGACGAAGGAGAACTGGCCACCGCTCATGCGCTCCAGGTGGATCGACGACGCTTCCAGCACCGCCTGGAAGCGTCTCTGGACGGCGTAGGACTGGAGTGTGAGGTTGCGGCGATTTGCGGGGCTGCGCGCAGTCACGAGAGTGCCGAGTTGGATCGCGGCCTCCGTGCTGGAGCCGATGGAATCGAGTCGATCGCGCGCGGCAGCCAGCTCCTG
>CAZLNF010000171.1:0-4066 GCA_964560885.1 uncultured Actinomyces sp.
GATGTCGCGCGCGTGACATCCGTGTCCGTCGTGGCCCGCGCAGACACATCGCTCGCCGTCGCATAGGCGTCGAGAGCCCTCTGCAGGTCCGCGCGCCCGGCATCGTCGAGCCGGGGATCGGTGAGGTCGAAGGCGCCGAGCTGCTCGCCCAGTTGCGTCACGTCCTGGTCGAGTACGCCGCGCAGTGCTGCGATGCGTTGTGCCTGCGCCGCGCGGCTGCGGCGTCGCGCCCACAGCGTGACGACCACGATCACGGCACCGATCAGCGCCAAGAGGATGAGCACCGGCCACATCGAGCCGGATGAGCTGGTCGCTGACGACGATCCGCCGGATGACGACCCGCCGTACTGCTCATCGACACCGGCGACGAAGGCCTCTAGGACTGCGTAGGGCCCGTTAGAAGATTCGGACTGGAACGCCGAGTCAGCCACGGCCGTGACCGAGCCCTCGGTAGCAGCGGCGCGGAAGGCATTGCCGGCGATGATGGCGTAGACACCGCTGCGCCCCACGGCATTGCGCAGATCGCGCAGGAGCTCGTCCGGACCGCCGGTCTCGGTGGCCGCGGACGCGGGAAGCACCGCGATGTAGATCGGGATTCCGGTGCCGGAGATCTGCGTGCGAAGGTCAGCCGCCTGGCCTGCGGTCAAGGCGTTCTCGGCGGCCGGGTCGTTGTAGACGGGGTTGCTGCGCAGGGCCGAGGCAACGGCGTCGATCGAGGTCCGGGCCTGGGCGGCACCGGCGCCGAGGAGGCCCGCGAGGGCGAGGGCGAAGACAGCGATCAGGGTTGCCGTGCGCTTCATCCTTCGACGGTACCGCCGGGGCACGGTCGTAGCAGCCTCAGGGGCGTCGCCTAGTCACTGATCTGGCACAGGACGGTGCCGGTGGGCACCATCGTGCCGACCGTGGCCTCGAGGCCGGTCACGGTGCCGGCCTTGTGGGCGGTGAGGGGCTGCTCCATCTTCATCGCCTCGAGCACGACGATGAGGTCGCCCGCTTGCACTGCCTGGCCTTCCTCGACAGCGACCTTCACCACCGTCCCCTGCATGGGGGCGGCCACGGCATCGCCGGAGGCGCCACCGACGGTGGCGCGCTCGCGCTTGCGTCCGGGCTTGGCGGCACCTTTGCTTGCAGGTCGCGCCGACGCTCCGAGGCCCGAGGGCAAGGTGACGGCGAGGCGCTTGCCGTCCACCTCCACGGTCACGGTCTCTCGGTCGTCAGCAGCGTCGGCAGAGTCGACCGTGCCGGTGTACGCCGGGATGGTGTTGTCGAACTCGGTCTCGATCCAGCGCGTGTGCACCTGGAAGGGCGAGCCGTCAGTGGGTGCGAACGCCGGATCGTCGACGACGGCGCGATGGAAGGTGAGTGCCGTGGCGATGCCTTCGGCGCGGAACTCCGCGAGCGCTCGTCGAGATCGCTCGAGGGCCTCCTCGCGATTGCGTCCGGTGACGATGAGCTTGGCGAGTAGTGAATCGAAGTTGCCGCCGATGACGTCTCCCTGGCGGAAGCCCGCGTCGACGCGCACACCGGGACCCGACGGCGCGACCCACTCGGTGAGCACGCCGGGTGCGGGCAGGAAGCCGCGACCGGGATCCTCGCCGTTGATGCGGAATTCGATGCTGTGTCCGCGCAGGACCGGATCGTCGTAGTCGATGACGCCGCCCTCGGCGATGCGGAACTGCTCGCGAACCAGATCGATGCCGGCAACCTCCTCGCTCACCGGATGCTCGACCTGGAGGCGCGTGTTGACCTCGAGGAAGGAGATGGTGCCGTCCTCACCGACGAGGAATTCGCACGTGCCGGCGTTGAAATAGCCCGCCTCGCGCATGATGGCCTTGGACGCGCGGTAGAGCTCGGCGACCTGGTCGTCGCTGAGGTAGGGCGCCGGTGCTTCCTCGACGAGCTTCTGGTGGCGGCGCTGCAGCGAGCAGTCACGCGTGGAGACCACGACAACATTGCCGTGCTTGTCGGCGAGCACCTGGGTCTCGACGTGGCGTGGCCGATCGAGGTAGCGCTCGACGAAGCACTCGCCGCGACCGAATGCCGCCACGGCTTCGCGCACGGCGGAGTCGTAGAGCTCGGGGATCTCCTCGATGGTGCGCGCGACCTTGAGACCTCGACCGCCGCCACCGAAGGCAGCCTTGATCGCGATGGGGAGCCCATGCTCCTGGGCGAAGGCCACGACCTCATCGGCACTCGTCACGGGGTCGGGCGTGCCGGGCACCTGGGGTGCGCCCGCGCGTGCGGCGATGTGGCGCGCGGAGACCTTGTCGCCGAGCGAGCGGATGGCATCGGGGGGAGGACCGATCCACGTGAGGCCCGCATCGATGACAGCCTGGGCGAAGTCGGCGTTCTCCGACAGGAAGCCGTAGCCCGGGTGCACGGCGTCGGCACCGGAGCGCCGGGCGACGTCGATGATCTTGGCGATGTCGAGGTAGGTCTCGGCTGCGGTGCTCCCGCCCAGGGAGTAGGCCTCGTCGGCCGCCTCTACGTGCAACGCGTCGCGATCAGGGTCGGCATAGACGGCGACGGAGGCCAGGCCGGCATCGCGGCAAGCCCGGGCGACTCGGACGGCGATCTCGCCTCGGTTGGCGATGAGGACCTTCTGCACGCGCTGCAGTCTAGGGATGCCCGCTCTGGCAGGGTGAGCGCATGTCCGCTCCGCGGGAAGCACGGGCGCCGGTGCCCTTCGTCCTCGCCTCCGCCTCCCCCTCGCGGCGGCGCCTGCTCGAGCAGGCTGGCGTGGCGCCGCTCGTCCTCGTCAGCGGCGTCGATGAGGAGGCCATCGAAGGCGCGATGCAGCACCAGCCGGTGCCCGACGTGGCCCTCGCCCTGGCGAGGGCAAAGGCAGAGGCGGTGGCCTTGCTCCCCGAGGTGCCCGAGGACGCGCTCGTGCTGGGCTGCGACTCGATCTTCGAAGTCGACGGCGTGAGGCTCGGGAAGCCCCCGTCGGCCGAGGAGGCACTGCGACGTTGGCAGCGCATGCGCGGCCGGTCGGGCACCCTTCACACCGGGCACTGGCTCATGGACATGGCCGCGGGGACGGCGATCGGCGAGACGGTGTCGACCGTGGTGGACATGGTCGATGCGCCGGATGAGGAGATCGCGGCGTACATCGCCACGGGCGAGCCGCTCCTCGTTGCGGGCGGCTTCACGCTCGATGACCTCGGAGCCCCCTACGTCGCGGGCGTCCACGGCGACCCGGGCAATGTCATCGGGGTGTCACTGCCCGCCGTGCGCCGCCTGGCGCTGGCCCTGGGGCGCGGGTGGCCCACCGTCACAGGCTGGCGCTAAGACCGGCAATGTCCCCTTTTGCGGGGACGTTGCCAGATTGCGGACGGCGATATCTCTAGGGTCTTCCCATGCGTCGTCATCTCGCCATCCTCCTGCCCGTGAGCCTCCTCGCCACCGCCCTTACGGCGGCCGTCGCTGTGTCGTCGGTGCAAGCGGTGGGTGGGACCGGTGAGTACGCCGCGTGGACGCGCACTGGCAGCACCGGCACCATGACGCTCGCAGCCGATGACTTCGCCGCGCCATCGGCCACGTGGACGACGACGGGCTCGTCGCTCGACGTGCCTTCCGGGGCATCGACCTGGCTTGGTCCGACCACGCCCTTCGGTGCCTACTTCGGCTCCTCGCAGGGCAAGCCCTACCTCAACGTCGGCACAGGTGGCGCAGTGTCAGTGACGACGACGTACACCTTCGCGGATCCCACTCCGGCAGGAACGTGGGGATTCACCCTCGGCGATATCGATGCCGACAAGGTGAAGATCTCGGCGACAGACGCCGGCGGCAATGCTGTCGCTGTGTCGTCGTGGTACCAGGGCGTGTTCAACTACTGCGCGGTCTCACCCAAGCCGAGTGGCTGCCCGGCGGGGACTCACACCGACGTACCCGTCTGGAACAACATCGACACGTTGACCGGCAATGGCTCGGATACCTCCGGCGCTTCGGGGTGGTTCCGCCCCACCCAGTCCATCAAGACGCTCACCTTCACCTTTGAGAAGTTGAGCGGCTTCCCGATCTTCCAGACGTGGTTCGCGGCCGACGAGCCCGCGCCTTCCCCGAG
>CAZLNF010000172.1:0-4065 GCA_964560885.1 uncultured Actinomyces sp.
GCTGGCGCGTGGCCACCGGCACGCAGCGCACCGCCGTCCCGGTCGCACTCCGGCCCGGCGCCCGTGTCGGCGCGATCGCCTGGCTCACCGGCCTCACTGCGCTGGCGCTCGGCGTACCCCTCGTCTCGCTCATCCTGCGCATGCTGCAGGGCAGTCGCACGCCCCTCGATCCGCTCGAGTTGCTCACCGCCGCGCTGACCTCTCTGGGCGTCGCGCTTGCGGGCGCGATTCTCGCCGTGCTGCTTGCCTTGCCGGTCGGCATCCTCGCGGCGCGCTACCGCACGCGCTCGGTGCGCACGATCGAGACCGTCTCCTACACCGGACACGCACTGCCTGCCGTCGTCGTCGGCCTCTCGCTGGTCTTCCTCACGCTCGCGGTCTTCCCCGCGGCGTACCAGACGATCTTCATCCTCGCCTTCGCCTACGCCGTGCTCTTCCTGCCCAAGGCCATCGGTGCGACGCGCAGTGCGACGGCGGCAGTGTCGCCCGTGCTCGAGCAGACGGCGCGCACCCTCGGTCGCGGTCCGCTGCGCGCGTGGGCCGAGACCACCTTCCGTCTCACGCTCCCTGGCATCGCCGCGGGCGGCCTCCTCGTGCTGCTCACCGCGATGAAGGAACTCCCCGCCACGCTCATGCTGCGTCCCACGGGCCTTGACACGCTTGCGACCGAGCTATGGAGCCGCACCGAGATCGCGGCGTATGGCTCGGCCGCTCCCTACGCGATCGCCCTCGTCGCCTTGGCGGCCATCCCCGCGTGGCTGCTCAGCCGCGCGATGATGCGCACGCCTACGGATACGGTGGAGCCGTGAGACGGGGTGTTGAGCCGTGACGAGTGTCGACGTGCGCAGCCTCACGGCGGGCTACGGCGGCGAAGCGGTGCTCGCCGGCCTCGACCTTTCGGTGCCCTCCGGTGCACTCGCCGCGGTGCTCGGTCCGAGTGGCTCGGGCAAGACCACCCTGTTGCGCGTGCTCGCGGGATTCCTCAAGCCCACCGCGGGCACCGTCCACTTCGGCGACCGGCTCATGGCGGGAGCGGGTGCGGGCTTCCCCCACGCCTTCGTGCCGCCCGAGAAGCGCCGCATCGGCATCGTCCCGCAGGAGGGCGCGCTCTTCCCCCACCTCGACGTCTCGGCCAACGTCGGCTTCGGCCTGCCCCGGTCGTCCTCGTCGCGCACTGATTCCGCGGCACGCATCGCCGAAGTGCTCGAGATGGTGGGCATGTCCGACTACGCCCACGCCCGTCCCGCCGAGCTCTCCGGCGGGCAGCAGCAGCGCGTCGCCCTCGCGCGCGCCCTCGCGCCGCGCCCTGACGTCATCCTTCTCGACGAGCCCTTCACCGCACTCGATGCCGCACTGCGCGTGCGCCTGCGCGCAGAAGTGCGCGAGCTCCTGCGCGGCCTGGGCACGACGGCCATCCTCATCACGCACGATCAGGAGGAGGCCCTCTCCACTGCCGATCTCGTCGCGGTGCTGCGCGACGGGCGCATCGTGCAGGTCGGCACACCCCTTGAGGTGTACGACGTACCCGCTGATCTCGATGTTGCGCGCTTCGTGGGCGACGCCGTGGAGTTGGCTGCCGTGTGCCGCGACGGTCGGGTGACCTGCGCGCTCGGTGACATCCCCGTGCACGCCGCCTCCTCGGCGGCCAGGGACGGCGATGCGGTGGTGGTGCTGCGCCCCGAGCAGCTGGTGCTGTCCTGCCCCGTGGAGCCTGACGGTCCTGCCGCGACCCTGCCGGGCAGCGGCATCGTGCGCGAGACGTCGTACCACGGCCACGACTCGCTCCTGCGGGTTGAGCTCGCGGACGGCACCTGGATCCCCGTGCGCGTGCCCGGAGGCACTCCGCCGCCGAGGCCGGGCGAGGCCGTCGTCGTCGGCGTGACCGGCGCGGGCCGCGTCTACGACGCGTAAACCTCTCACCAGGTCACGATTGGGCGACTTGACCGAATTTCACCGCCTGTTTGCCTGAATTTCCGCGGCAATCCGCCCTAGGCTCCGGCACGTCCGGCCCACAGGTGAGGTGGATCCCTCAGGACAGGTGAGTGAGGTCAGGTGAGTATCGCCATCCGGCTGCGTCAGTTGCGCAAGGTCTTCGGCGACGTGGTGGCTGTCGACAGCGTCGATCTCGATGTTGCGGATGGCGAGTTCCTCACCCTCCTGGGCCCGTCCGGCTCGGGCAAGACCACGGTGCTGCGCATGATCGCGGGCTTCGAGCAGCCCACCTCGGGCACGATCGAGCTCGCCGGTGTCGACGTCACGCAGGTGCCGCCGTACAACCGCGATGTCAACACTGTCTTCCAGGACTACGCGCTCTTCCCGCACATGGACGTCCTCGCCAACGTGGAGTACGGGCTCAAGGTCAAGAAGGTGCCCCGGGACGAACGACGCCAGCGCGCCGAGGAGGCGCTCGCCTCCGTGCAGTTGGAGGGTTACGGCTCGCGCAAGCCCAGTCAGCTCTCCGGTGGACAGCGTCAGCGCGTCGCGCTCGCTCGCGCGCTCGTCAACCGGCCGCGTGTACTTCTCCTCGACGAGCCGCTGGGCGCCCTCGATCTCAAACTGCGCGAGCAGATGCAGGTGGAGCTCAAGGAGTTGCAGCGTGCGGTGGGAATCACGTTCGTCTTCGTGACGCATGACCAGGAAGAGGCGCTCACGATGTCGGACCGCATTGCGGTGTTCGACAAGGGGCGCATCGCCCAGGTCGGCACGCCGATGGACATCTACGAGCATCCGCAGACCCCGTTCGTCGCGGGCTTCGTCGGTGTCTCCAATCTCCTTGAAGCAGGCGTCGCCGCGACGCTGCTGGGTCGCCAGGGCCTGTGGTCGGTGCGGCCGGAGAAGATCCGCGTCATGCTCGGCTCCGTCGCAGCAGAGGGCAGTGAGCGTGCCGCGGCGGGCGTGATCCGCGAGGTTGTCTACGTCGGCATGTCCACCCGATTCATCGTCGATCTCGATGCCGGCGCGACGCTCATCGCCGTGCAGCAGAACTCTCACGCCACCTCGACAGAGGTCAACGCCATGCGAGGGCAGCGCGTGACATTGATGTGGAACACCGAGCATGAAATCCCCGTGGGGTCATGACGGTGTTCACAGGACCACGCCGACCGGCGCGGCCCACCGAAGAGAAGGAGGAGCAGGTGCATACATCGCGTCTGCTGAAGATGCTGGCCGTCGGCGGTGCCGCGGCCCTCGTGCTAGCCGCCTGTGGCGGCGGCAGCGATAGCGGTTCGGGCGACTCGGGCGGCGTGCCCGACGTACCGACCTATCAAGGCCCCGTCGGCGACGGCGAGGGCGCACTCAACATCCTCGCGTGGCCCGGATACGCCGAGAACGGCAGCACGGATCCGTCCGCCGACTGGGTGACCCCCTTCGAGGAGGCCACTGGCTGCAAGGTCAACGTCAAGACCTTCGGCACGTCGGACGAAGCTGTCAAGCTCATGCAGGGTGGCGGTTGGGATGTCGTCTCGGCTTCTGGTGACGCATCGCTGCGCCTCATTTACGGCAGCAATGTCCAGCCGATCAACATGGATCTGGTGCCCAACTACGTCGATATCTTCCCCGACCTCAAGATGAAGTCGCACAACAGCGTCAACGGTGTCGCCTACGGCGTGCCGCACGGACGCGGTGCGAACCTCCTCGTGTGGAACAAGGAAAAGCTGGGTGACACCGTCGACTCATGGTCGGTGATGTTCGAGCCCGACTCGCCCGCCGCCGGTGGCGTGGGCCCGTATGACTCGCCCATCTACATCGCCGACGCGGCTGTCTACCTGATGGCCACGCAGCCCGACCTGGGCATCAAGGACCCGTACGCACTCGACCAGGCGCAGTTCGACGCGGCGATCAACCTGCTCAAGCAGCAGGAGCCGCTGGTGAGCGAGTACTGGAACGACTACCTGAAGCAGATCGATGCCGTGAACGCCGGCACGATGACGGCTGCCACGACCTGGCAGGTCATCGTCAACGGCTTCGACCCGGCCACGATTGGTTCGGTCAAGGCCAAGGAAGGCGCGACGGGCTGGTCCGACACGTGGATGGTCGCGAAGGACACCCCCAACCTCAACTGCGCCT